>JAZUKL010000019.1:0-5368 GCA_045643245.1 Candidatus Enterocola sp. | reverse complement strand
TCAACATCTTCTTTTGTGGGGTTTGTGTCATCAAAACGTAGGTTGCATACGCCACCATATTTCTGAGCGATACCAAAATCCATACAGATGGCTTTTGCATGCCCAATATGCAGGTATCCGTTTGGTTCAGGCGGGAAACGGGTTTGAATTCTTCCGTTGTTTTTACCTTCCTGTAAATCCTTCTCTACAATCTCTTCAATAAAGTTCAAAGATTTTTCCGCTTCCATAATATATTGTTTAATCGTTTAATCGGTTAATCGTTTAATCGTTTAATCGGTTAATCGGTTTTCCAGTTCACCGATTACGGCAATGCCGTGATTATGGGCTTCGCCTCAACATACAAACAAGTTTGTCTGTATTCGGCTTGCACCATAATTCACCAGTTCACCAATTAAACATTGATTCCTTTAATAATTCCTCTTGCCGCACCCTCCTTAATGAATGAGACTATGTAGTCACGTTCAGGTGATGATGGTATCTCCGCCTCAATTTTCTCAAGAGCGTGGCTTACGTTCAGTGCTGACTGATATAAGAATCTGTAGCACTCTTGAATTGTTTGTATTTGTTCTGCTGTAAAGTTACGGCGGCGAAGTCCTATAAGGTTAAGTCCTGCGAAAGCCAACGGTTCACGACCCGCAGTCACGTATGGAGGAACATCTTTGCTTGTTCTGGAGCCTCCCTGCATCATAACGTGGCCGCCTATGTGTACAAATTGGTGTACAAGGTTACCACCGCCAAGAATGGCGAAATCATCAATGACTACCTCTCCGGCAATCTGTGACGCATTACCAATTATACAGTTGTTGCCTATTACACAGTCGTGAGCCACGTGTGAGTATGCCATAATAAGACAGTTGCTACCGACTATTGAGGTGCCTTTTGACGCTGTTCCTCTGTTTATGGTAACACATTCACGTATGGTAGTGTTGTCGCCGATGACAGCGGTGGTATCCTCTCCTCTGAACTTCAAATCCTGCGGAATGCCGGCTATTACGGCACCGGGGAATATGCGGCAGTTTTTGCCAATTCTTGCACCGCTTAAAACAGTTGCGTGAGAGAATAGGTGAGTGCCGTCTCCTATCTCAACATTGTCATCAACATAAACAAAAGGGTCAATAATTACATCTTTGCCTATTTTGGCGTTTGGGTGAACGTATGCGTTTGTGTATTCCATTTGATGTTTAAGTTATTTTTGTTCAAAAAGTGTTTTTGCTACTTGTGTGTTTACTCCGTGACCTGGTTTGTATGCCACAATTTTGCCTTTGATGGGCATTCCAACTAAAGCAAAATCTCCTATGATATCAAGAAGTTTATGGCGTGCCGGCTCATTATCCCAAGCAAGCGGGCGTTTGTTCAGGTAGCCGAGGCTCTCTGTATTTACATCTTTCACGCCAAGCAGGTTGGTAAGGTTGTTTATTGCCTCTTGAGGCATTGGCTGGTCATATATTACAATGGCGTTGTCAAGGTCTCCGCCTTTTATGAGCCCCATCTGAAGAAGCGGGGCAATCTCTCTTACAAAGACAAATGTGCGGGCTGAGGCTATCTCACTGTCAAACGCCTCAATATTGTCAAGTGTGGCGGTCTGTTTCTTCAGTATGTCAGAATTAAAATCAACCGTAGATTCAATGCTGAACTTCTCTGCTGGAAAAACCGCAATCTCAGAACCGTTAGGGAACTTGAAGTACTGAGTTCTCTTTATTTCATAAAAACAGCGTTCTGCGTTCTGTTCCTCTATGCCTGCATTCAGAATAGCCTTTGATATCAGAATGGAACTACCGTCAAGAATAGGAACCTCAGGGGCGTTGACCTCTATGGTGCAGTTGTCAATGCCGTGTGCCATAAGAGCCGCCATAGTGTGCTCTATGGTGCTTACGGAGGCGTCACCCTTCTTAACCACTGTTCCCCTCTCCGTGGCTGCCACATTGCACGCAAGTGCCTCAATTGTAGGTTTCCCATTTAAATCAACACGTACAAACTTAATGCCGCTGTCAGGTGTGGAAGGTAGAAATGTAGCTGTTATTTGCATTCCCGTGTGAAGTCCCTTGCCTTCAAGTGTGAATGGCTTTTTGATAGTGTGTTGATTCATAATGTTTTTTTATTTCAGTTTTTCTTCAAGTTCGGCAATCTTCTTCTCAAGTTCCATAACCTGCTCCCTAAGTTCAGGTAGATTTCTGTATATGGCAAGACTTCTACGAGCTTTCATTATTGGCAATACAGGTGAGCCCAACAATACCTGTCCTGGCTCCTTTATTGTACCCGTTACATTTGAGTCTGCGGCGATGGTTGTGTTGTCTGCAACAGTCAGATGACCAACAATACCAACTTTACCTGCAATTATGCAGTTTTTGCCGATTTTAGCGGAGCCTGCCACGCCTGAGCAAGCAGCCATAGCGGTGTTCTCCCCAATCTCAACATTATGCGCAATCTGAATCTGATTGTCAAGTTTAACTCCGTCCGCTATCTTTGTAGGACCCATACTGCCACGGTCAATAGTGGTTGAAGCTCCAATTTCAACATTGTCACCAATAATCACATTCCCACTTTGAGGCATTTTAACATACGCACCGTTTTCATCTTTTGCAAATCCAAAACCGTCCGCTCCAATAACAGATGTGGCGTGGATAATGCAGTTGTTACCTATGACACAATGATGGTAAACCACTACTGAATTGTAGAATATATTATTGCAACCAATTATGGCATTGTCATTTATGGCACAGTGTGAATATATTTGTGTTTTGTCTCCAATTACAACATTTTCTCCAATGTAAACAAAAGGACCAATGTAACAGTCTTTCCCTATTTTTGCACTTTTTGCAACTCGGGCAGTTTTGTCAATGCCTTTCTTAACGTTCTTCAAATTCTCTTCAACCATTTTCAGTAGGGTGGCAAGTGCCATATATGCGTCTTTCACTCTGACAAGGGTTGCTTTTACAGGTTCTTTTGGTACAAAATCCTCATTTACTAAAACTATGCTGGCATCGGTGTTGTAAATGTAATGCTCATACTTCATGTTAGACAAAAAAGATATGGTGCCAGGCTTCCCTTCCTCAATTTTGGAGTAGGTGCTGACCATTACATTCTCATCTCCCTCAACTTTTCCGTTAAGTATCAGAGCCAATTGTTTTGCTGATAAATCCATATACTTTATCCGAAGTTACTTTAATTTACAAAGATATGGATTTTTTGCCGTAAAATTGCTATAGATACACAAAAATATGTCAGTTGAAGCAGTTAAATGTGTGTTAAAAAATGTTAAAGCCTATAGTAACTCAAGTAGTATTTCTTTATTTCACGTGATAGTACACTCATATCAAACATGTCTGACGCTTCAGATATGCTTTTAGTTGTGCCGTCAGCGTAGAGTATCTCAATGGCGGTTTCGTCTCCTGTGTATATGTGGTTTGAAACTTTGTTCTCCGATACCAAATACTGTGCATCATCTTTACTTATGTCAAAAGCCTTGCACATTTCATTGATTTTATCTTCAACAACCTTAGAATCAAATGGTTTATTTGAGATGTCAAGATGGAACAGATGACGGTTTACAATGCCGTTGCTCAGTATAGATAGCACCTTGTCTGAAGAGTTTGCCCATGCTTTAAGGGCAACCCAAACATCGGAGTCATCAATATTCATAAAATTCTCAATGACAGTATCATCAATGGTTGAAACAGGTTGCTTTAAGAAGAATTTAAGGGAATCGCCTGCAAATAAATCTCCACCATTTTGCTCCACATACCTTGCTCTGCAAAGTGTTTTAAGTACCATTAAATCAGACGCGTATGCTGTTTTGTGATAATACACCTGCCAATACATAAGGCGGCGACTCATAAGAAAATTCTCAATGGAGTAGATGCCCTTAGCCTCCACCACAAGTTTTCCGTCTTTGATATTAAGCATTCTGATAATACGTGCAGACCCAATATTGCCTTCCTGTACACCTGAGAAGAAACTGTCACGGCGAATATAGTCAAGGCGGTCCATATCAAGTTGCCCCGATACAAGCTCATGCAGATAGTGCTTAGGGTATGTATCGTTCAGAATCTCAATGGTTTTGTCAAGTTTTCCGTTAAATTGGCGATTCATATACTTTATTACAGCCAATCCAACCTTTTCATGTGGAATATTGTCAAAAAAGAAACGCTCAAGAGTGTGCGAGAATGGTCCGTGTCCAATATCGTGTAGCAGAATGGCTGCATAAACTGCATCTGCCTCATCGTCAGTAATTTCCACGCCTTTTTTTCGTAGAGTGTTTACCGCCTCAGTCATTAGATGCATAGCACCAAGTGAGTGTTGGAACCTTGTATGTTGTGTTCCAGGATAGACATACGATGTCAATCCTAATTGTTTTATTCTTGTAAGTCTATGAACAAAAGGGTGTTGCATCAAATCAAAAATAAAATCTGACGGCAACGTAATAAACCCGAAAACGGGGTCGTTAATGATTTTTCTTTTGTTCATAAAACAACATACAAGTTGACAGTTGACAATTGACAGTTGACAGTGTATAGTAATCATTGTCCACTGTCCACTATCCACTGTCCACTAATTAAGACCACTATCCGCTAATAAATTCTCCATTTCTTGTTGAACTTTCTTCGCCGCTTCACGTGCCTTTTCTGCAAAGTCTTCTCCGTCAGAGGCGTAAATAATTGCTCTTGAGGAGTTTACAAGCAGACTGCATTGACTGTTCATACCATTCTTTGCAACCTCTTGCAGGCTTCCGCCTTGCGCCCCGATACCCGGAACAAGCAGGAAGTGGTCTGGAATTATAGCCCTTATATCTTTAAGCATATCAGCCTTTGTGGCGCCCACCACATACATCATATTGTCTGCGTTGCCCCATTTCTGTGAGGTTTCAAGCACCTTTTCAAATAGTCTCTTGCCTGACTCCTTATCTTCCATAAATTGGAAATCAAAGGCACCCTTGTTTGATGTAAGAGCAAGCAGTGTAACCCATTTGCCATCGTATGTCAGGAACGGCGATACGCTGTCCTCACCCATATAAGGAGCCACAGTAACGCTGTCAAAATCCATATTGCCAAAGAATGCACGGGCATACATTGCGGATGTGTTGCCTATGTCGCCACGTTTTGCATCAGCAATAATGAATTGGTCAGGATAGTTTGTTCTAATGTATTCAACAGTACGTTCAAGCACGTCCCATCCTTCCAATCCCATACTCTCATAAAAAGCAATGTTAGGCTTGTAAGCCACGCAAAGTTCAGCCGTTGCGTCAATAATCGCCTTGTTGAAACGGAACATTGCGTCCTCTTCATCAAATAAAAACTCAGGGATTTTCTGAATATCAGTATCCAGTCCCACACAAAGGAAAGATTTTTTCCTCTTAATGTTCTCAAATAAT
>JAZUKL010000018.1:0-14158 GCA_045643245.1 Candidatus Enterocola sp. | reverse complement strand
CCCTCCTTAAAGAAATCAACAGCAAGTGCAAGTTCCTCAACCGCCTTCTTTACATCATTGTAGCCCTCAACCCAACGCTTCAGGTCCTTAACCTTTTTCATTTGGGCATGAGCCTCATCTATTTTATTCCAGAAATCAGGGTCTTGGGTACGCAGTTCCTCTTCCTGAATCTGAACAAGTTTCCCGTCTATGTCAAAGATACCTCCTTAGAGCGTCAGTACGTTCTTGAAGTTCTTTCAGTTGTTCTGCAGTAATCATTCCGTCAAAAATTTTAATTCTGGTGCAAAAGTAATAAAAAGCAGACTGATACACAAATAATTTTATTTTTCTTCGTCATATTGAACGTAGTGAGATATCTTTATTAAGATCTCTCGCTTTGCTCGAAATAACGTGATAATGGTTACTCTCATTTCTCCTTTCTCATTTCTCCTTTCTCATTTATTATGGTCTGTACTCCGCACCCTGCAAAAACTGCTGACTCTCAGCAGGCTGCATAAGTTGTGCAGGGGTTATGTCAGAATTGTGCCTCATATATGACTTCACTATCTTATAACCCATATAAAACCCTATTTTCCCTGGAGATTCCCTGCTAAGCCCCGATGTAAACGGAGCAGGCGACAAATATTTAGTGGCTGTCTTCCAATCTGTTGAGAACAACTCCCTGTTCTCCATTATGTAGCCCCAAACCTCTTTTTCATATTGTTCACACCATTCAAACTGTTCTTGGGTGTAGCCCAATAGGTTATAGTCAGGGGTATCGGGGAAGAAAAGTTTAAGAAGATACATCAACTTGCCTTGAAAAACCATTTGATCAATAAGCCTGTCACCTGTAAGGGTCTCCTGAAAAACAGACGTAACCCAACCGTACATCATATCAATGGGCAACTGCTCCTTTGTCATAAACGGAATTTCATAACCGTAGGCAACACTTTGGTAAGGCTCATAATCAGAACCCAAATATTGGTCAATGCTTGCTGAAAGAAAGCCGTCAGCAGTTACTATTGCCTGATTAAAACCTGAAATATGGAACAGCACACGCGGTATCTCCATATCAGGAAAATAGTGATGGTAATAGTTAAAGGCGGTATTCAACTCCTGTTCCGTTGAAGTGTGACTTGCATATATACGCTGCACGTCTGCATTCAACGCCACAATGCCACTGTCTGAAGTGAATCTGTAGAGTTGGTCTATTGACGGCAACCTTAATACACCATATACATACACAGGCAGGAACTCACCGTATTTTTGCCTTAACTGAAGGGTGTCAAGCGTAAACACATCTCTGTCAAAACGCTCAATCTCAATAAGTTTTGCACTTGTATCTATTTTAGAGCAAGATACAAGTGCAAAACATATAGCAAAAAAACATAAAGAGAAATATTTTCTCATTACTTTTTAGTATTTAATAGCCAAGCAGACGGGTAATCATCTTTTGTTTGAGCAAGAACAGAGCGTATTTCAGCCTCATTGTCTGAAGATAGATAGAACACTCTGTATAGTCCGTCAGGACCTATTGCTATTGATGGAGAACCCTCTCCTTTCTGCATTATATTGTCAACAAGATTTTGGGCATTAAGTTTATTCTGAAAAACTCCAAGCACTATATGATATTGTTGCTGCAATGTATTGCCGTCTTCGTCCTTGAATTCATTTGAAGCGGCAGACGATGGCGATGCCGCAGGCGATGCAACAGGTACTGCAACCGGTGCTACAACAGGAGCGGCAACCTGTTCCTTTACTATAACCGTATCTCTTACTACAACCGTGTCTCTGATAATAATTGTATCGTGGATATAGACAGGGACAGTATCAGCGTACGCAATGGCACGTTCATACATTTCAGGAGTGTACTTGCTTGCAGTACAAGCAGTAGCGACAACAACGCACAATAGCAACAAAAACTTTTTCATAATCACCACTTAGCCGGATATTTTGTAGGAATATTGAATGACAAGATAATTTCATGAGTGTTTGAAGAATACTGACGCAGATTCTTGCCAACGCTCATATCATAACAGTATCCAATACGCAGCCAATGCCACTCTGCACCAATCATAAATGAGAGCATATCGCTTGAGAAAGGATAATCCTTCAAGCCTGTATAACCGCCCCTGTAGCCAATTCCAAACCAATATTTGCCTTGGTACATAGCAGTAAGGCTGAAGTTAAGTATATTGTCATTTTCAAGTTTGTAACCTTCAGCAGGTTTGTTAAGTGCACCTACATTAGTAAATGCAAATGCAGGAACCAAACTGAACTGCTTTGGAAGAGGCACATTACCTCTAACGTATGCATAAATATGAGCAGGAGCCACCACTGTTGAAACCTCCTTGCTTATATTTGGCATGTGTGTCATAGAGAAACCTACAAGAAGATATTTCCATGACCACTCAAAACCAAAGTCAAGGTCAAAGTTAGTGGTTTGAATAACCTCCTGAGGAATCAGTGGGTCAGAAGGGTCTTTCCAAGTATGACGTGCAGGGTCAAAACGCTTGTTTATAACACCCAAAGAGAGACCTAATGACAAAAGCATGTCTTCTCTAAGGTCAAGATTGTAAGCGTAGCACAATTTTGCGTTGATTGTTTGGTTTGCAAGACCAAGTTCATCATACACAAAACTCAGACCTACACCTGACTTTGCCTTTTCAATATAATAGTGACCGTTCAACAAGGCAGATGTAGGGGTTACCGCCAAGCCTTGCGATGCCCACTGTAAACGTGTTGAAGTAAACAACTGTACATTTTCATTATTACCAATGGCAGAAGGGTTCTGATTGATACGTGAGAACATTTGTTCTGACAATGTAAAGTCACTTTGAGCAAACAATGTAGTGCCCAGAAGTAAGAACGCAACTAAAAATAAATTCTTTTTCATAACGGCATTAATCATTTACTGGTTATTTTTCAATTTGAGCATCATCTTTAAGTATATCAACCACTACACGACGGTTCTGATAGAACTCCTCCTCATTTTGAGGATTAGCAATAACAGGACGGCGTTTACCATAACCCTTAGCAACAAGGATATCAGGATTTACGCCCTTTTCAATAAGTTTGTCTCTAACTGTATTTGCACGCTCAAGAGACAACTTGTCATTGTAGGCATCGGTACCACGTTGGTCAGTGTGACCTTCAATAATAAACTTGGTACCTGCAGGCAACTGGTTCATAGCCTCAACCATTGCATCAATCTCACGCAAGAAACGCTCTGTCAAATCTGCCTTATCAAAGTCAAACAGATAGAATGCCCAAGGGAATGTAATTACAATAGGTTCAAGTTCCGGTATAATGATTTCAGGCTCTGGCTCCGGTTTTGGAAGTTGAACCCATGCCCAAATATCATCATTGCCACCTCTGTCAGATATAATGAATGGTGTACCGTCCTTAACTACAATGTTATAATCACTATTGGAATCGGTGTTATACGGAGTATCCATCTTCTCCCTTTGTGTCCAAGCAGTTCCTATGACTTCTGATTTATAGACATTGTTACCTCCGTCCTTTGTGCTTGTAACATAAAGAATCTCATCATTCTCAACAAATGCGAAGTCCTCATCTGCATCTGTATTGACAGCCTCACCAGCATTTACAGGGTATTTCCACACCTTTTCATCTTTTGGCTCAATCCACCAGATATCCTTACCGCCTTTACCATTTTCAATATCGGCACTAGTGAAATAAATTCTATTTCCTTTCTTAGCAATAGTAGGATTGGTCATAATGATTTTAGGCTCCTTAGCGTAGTTCCAACCTGCATTTGCAAGGAAATAACTTCTGCCACGCTCCTTACCAAGACCCTCAATCACTAACCTTTTAGGCTTACTCCACTCATTTCCGTCAAAAGTTGATTCATAAAGCCATTCACAGTTTTCGTCTTCCTTAATGGTAAAGTAGATTTTCTTTTTTGCATTATCGTATGCTACGGTACCTCTAACGCCAAGGTCTGTCAAATCCTTTTGTTTCTTGACCTTGTCCAATCCTGTAGCGGAAGTGTCAACTACACCTGCATAAACTGTATTGTCCTGCAAATAGATAATCATATTATCTTTATACAAAGACATACTATGCTCTTTCTTTGAAGTGTTAACTTTCAATGACTTGAACTCATAAGTTTCTTCATTGAATTTCTTGTCAATTGCAGAAAAGGCCGGAGCCGATGCAATAAGCAATGCCAATGGCAGTAAATAATGTTTCATCATATTATTTTTTAAGGTTATTAATTAGCGTTTATTTAACTTTATCTTTGAATACCTCTATTGTACCTTTATATACATTATCATTTCCAACAAGTTTGGCGGCATAGAAATATACGTTAGGCATTACAACTTTTCCGTCAGCCGATGTTCCGTTCCAATACTCTCCCTTGACCTCTGCAACCATATTTCCTGTACGGTCAAAAATCTTTATAAATTCTATATTTTCAGCATCCAAATACATACGTGTATCACCAACTTTAGTGAACGGTGCAAACAGATTGTTAGTTCCGCCATCAGCAAATGGCATAAATATTGTAGGCCACCATACAACATCAACAGTTCCTACATTTGACACGCAACCATCACTTGTTCTTGCAATATAGTATGCTTTCTCTTCATTATTGACACTCCATTTAGGATTATCACTTTGGACAGAGCCAACCAATTCTTTTGCAACTCCCGACAAATCAGATGAGTACAAATAAGTGACTACCGTTGGCAACCATCCATTTTCAAAGGATTCATCCACTACTGAAATTTCTGAAGCCCCACCATTAAATACCAGACCAGGTGTTATCTGCAAACCTATCTGATGCCTAGTAAAGTTTAGTACATTTGATTTTATACCTCCACATTCGGCCCACACTATGCTTTTATCATCAGTTAATGTATATACAAACTCCACTTCCGATGACAATACACTGCCTCCTACATTTTCATACCAGGATAGACTGGCAACAGACATCCCCGACACGTTAGCCTTTACTCTATATGAGTTACAACCTTCAACACTCAAAATTTCAATGTTTATTGAAGGTTTTGCCTTTATATCAATATCTATCAGGTTACTGGTACAACCATCACCTGATTTTGCGTAATATTCTGTCTTTGTAACAGGTGATACCGTCCAAGTAATTTCATTATCGGAAAATTTCTTTTCATATTCACCTGACTTGTTATCGTAGAGCGTTGCACCTTTAATTGAAAGCCAGCCCACATTTGGAGATGCTGTCAGCGTAATAACGGCACTTTCCAAGCCCTCTGCAACACTTTCCTTATCGGTTTTAATTGAAATGGAATGCAACTCAACATTAACTTCAGAACTTTTCCCGTCATACTGTACAACTTTTATCTTTTTTATAGCATCCGATTCCTTATATAGGGTTGAAATATCCACTGAATATGTGTTTCCTGTAACCCCTTCTATAAGTTCCCAATCATTGATTGCAGGTTTCCAATAATACCATTCTAATGTCGTACCCTCATAATTGTAAGCAGAAAATGAATATTCATTGCATGTATATGTATATGACAATTGAGGACAACCGGCATTCAATAACGTATCCACGATACACCCTTCTGACTTAACCATATATTTTGTTGTTCTTGACAACACTTCTGTCTCATATTTAGGTGCATCAGGGCTTTCCAAGTCCAACCAAGTTCCGTCTTCCTGATATTTATAGAACATGAATGATTTGCTTGTATCATCAGCATAATTGTTCAACAACTTTGCCGTAATGACATATGTCTTATCACATATATCCGAGCCTTTTTGCTCTACATCAAGTGATAGTTCATAAACATTGACATCTATCTCATCAAACGCAGTTCCCTCTTCAACTCTTACTTTGAATACAGTGGAGCCTTCAGGGAACAAATCCATTATGTCAGCAATATGAAGAGTTGTTGTTTTCTCACCATCTATTACTTTCCAATCAGTGTCTTCTGAAGTCTTGTATTTCCAAACGATGTCTCCACCTTGCCACCCTTTCATAGTAAATGTATAATCCCTACATTGATGGTCAGAAGATATTTGCGGACATGTTGCATCGGCAAATGCTGAAGCACTACACTTGCCCACAGTTACCGAATAATTTGCTGAAACCGCAGGCAGTTTTGTAATGTATGTATTTGATGACTGTCCTACAGGTGCCATGCCTTGGTCATTTGTAAATGTATAGACACTTGCGGGTGTTGAAAATCCATTCTCCTTATAATCTGCAACAACATTAAAAATCATGTCACAGCCTTCAGTAAGTGTCTCATTCAAATTTGCGGTCAAACTCAACTCCTTATAAATGACAGGACTCTGTGAAATTGCATATATATTTGAATTGGAAGCATCTTCAGCCTTAATATACAACTGATGGTTTGATGGTGGAATCATACCCTTTGTAATTTCAATATCAACATCCTTATCCTCTTTCCCTTCAATAAGAGTCCAACACTTAACATCACTGCAATCTCTATCAAATCCATAATACCAATTGACCTTTGTGGTGGATTGATTATCAAAAGTGCACCTATATGTATTACAGTCTATTTGCTTACACGTTACGTCACCTGTTTTTGGGCTACGCAATAAAGACACCTGAGTTTCCACTACATTGGAACAGGAATTTCCAATAGGGTCAGCAATATAGGCATCAACTCCCTCCTTGTTTTCTCCAATTATACACTTATAGTATTTTTTTGACGGCACCTCATTAATTTTGCACTCATTAGAACCTGTTTGAGGTGTCGGCTTCCTACAAGTGACACCCTCCTGTCCTTCAATTGGTTCCCAATTGTTCTTATCATCTGAAACCATCCATTTGTAATACGGACAATCTATATGATAATTTTCTACATACTTATCCTCTATATCCGCCTTATATACCACATCATCGTTAATGTCAACCTGTAATTCGGAAATATCTGTAATATCTTCACCATTGACATTTGCTATAAGCGACACATTAGGTTTGCATGTAACAAACTTAATGTCATCAATCAACACATCATTACCTCCACCGGTTAATCCTCTGTTAATTATTTGCAGTGTCAATTCATCAGTATCATATTTGTCATTATGGAAAGATGCAGAACCCTTTTTCCACGATTCTTCAATTGAAGCCTCCACTTTGACTTGTGCCAAAGTATCTTTTTCAGGTGAAAGGACGCAAATAATCATAACTATATCGTTCGTACTTGCCCCCTCTATATTTCTATTCCAATCAGCATTGGCAAAATATACTGAAAAATCAACATCCACATTCTTGCACCCAAGTCTCACCTTTCTCTCCATCACCACATCATTTTTTTTAGTTCCATCACCACAATTAATCAATAACATTCCACCAAACTTTCCATCTATAGGAGCACCTTGAGTATTGTCATAAATATCCCTGAACCAAAATCTGTTAGCGGCTGTTCCATTATCCTCCCCTGCTGTTCTTGGATTAGCCACTACTGCATACTTGCCGTCTTCAACATTACCATTATCTGCGTATCTATAATCTGGTGATATTTTTCCATCGTCAGCACCGTGTTTCACATCACTTCTTGACCCTTTTGACGGCAATATTCCAAAGTTCTCTTCCCACAGTACCTTTGTGTTTCCACCACAAGTTATTTCCCTTACTGTCATTATAATACCTGATTTATAACCTTTGGCTTCAACCCTATAATACGCTCTACCTGTGGGTGGATTGACATCAATTGTCTGCTTCCCGTCACTCCCTGGAATTGTGGTAAAGGTCTTTCCATCCACGCTCTCCTGCCAAACAAGGTCTGAAACTGTAATTGGCTCCTTAAAAGAAGCCGTTAGCGTAGTTATTGTGCCATAACCGGCATTAAGATTATCACCCATAGCAGAGAGCAACTCCGGCTCCCCTATAATGGCAAATGTTGAAAACGCCACAACCAAGTCATCACCTGTATCAGATACTCTTCTCAGCACAAATGTTGCACTTGATTTTCCACCAAGTTCCTCTGCTAAAACTGGAATGTCAATATTTTCAAAACCACCAGATGACACGCTAATCTCATTTCCAATTTTTTTCCCGTTATACAACACCTCAAACTTAACAATACCACTTGCCTTTCCTGACACTTCTTCTACACATCCTTTAAAAGTTACGGATGTACCTGCCTTATATCCGCTGAATGTAATACTAAAAAAATCCTTACCCTTTTCAGGAACATGAAAGACAAGTCTGTTATATTCATCCAAAATATCACTGAAATCTTCTCTCAAATTTTTAGGATTACTTACAATGGCATACTGTCTTTCTGCAGAACCGGCGGCATTGAAGTTTCCGTTGAAACTCTCAGCATAACCGCTAAAAGATAATGCAATGTTTCTTTTGAACAACTGTTCTGAAAGGAAAAAGTTGTCATCGTCTGTAGGTTCATCATTATCCTCCTTTGAGAAAGTGGTGCCTGCCACAAAATTTGACATATCATAAGACATCTCGGACATCATCTTTTGAATGGACATATTTGTCAATCCTGCAAAAGCAGAGGCGGAAAATGCCAAAAGAGCAACTATCAAATATTTTTTCATATCAGTGTACAATTAGCTAATGAACATAAATTCGTACAAATTTAAGCAAAAATTTTGATATGTAAAATATTTTTACTGATTTTTTATACGTCATTACCTCTCTTTTTACTACCTTTACGCTATGAAACCAAATTCAGAAGGAATTTACAAGGAGAAAGGCAGCAGATTTTTGTCATTTGTACACCACGTTGAAAGCGTTGATGAGGCAAAGGCAATAGTTGCCACATACAGAAAAGAACATCACAAGGCACGCCATGTCTGCTTTGCCTACAGAATAGGGGCAAACAGTGAAATTTACCGTGGCTGTGATGACGGAGAACCTGCAGGAACTGCCGGAAAGCCTATATTAAGGCAACTTGAAACAAACAACCTCACAAACACAATGGTGGTTGTGGTCAGGTATTTTGGCGGCACGCTTTTGGGCACAGGAGGACTTGTAAGAGCCTACAGAGCCGCCACAGAAGATGCAATTAAAGGTTTGTGTAAGTAATGGAGATACGCATCGGGGAATATTTGTTTCTGCCACTGCGAACCATTGTGCCGTATGTACTGAAAAGATGCCTTACTGTGGCATTGGTGCCGGCCACATCGGTCAATCCTGAAACAGGCACTATCATATAAGGATTCATTTTCTTGAAATACTCTGTTCTTGCGGCAGGGGTCATCTTCATTGCCGAGTCAAGTATCACCTCCATAAAGTTGCCTGCGTTATTGAATAAATAGCCGCCGTTTGTTGCAGAATATGTGCCTATAACAGTATTAATATTGGGTGCAGGATATAGGCTCTGCACAAAAAACTCATTCATATCCGCCTTACGCATAAATATAAAGTAGATAGGCGTTGTAACACGCAGACTGTTATAACCTGTCTCAGCCTCCTGCATTACAAGAGAGAAATCATTAATGTTTATAAGGCTGTCATTTACGCCAATGTTTGAGGCTACCACCTCATTGTAAATCTCTTCAAAAGGAATTTCAACTTGAACAAACATTCCTCCCGGTGAGAAAACACACTCCACGCTGTCAGGAATTAAGGCCAAGTCCTCTTCCTTTATACCACTTACAACTCTGACCACCTCAGTTGTCTCCTTGTTTGAAGGGAAAAGAACCTTTTTGTATCGTGTAACCACAGAATCGGCGCCGCTTACCGCTGTCAAATGCTCAACAAAATGGTAGTTAAGTTCCAGATTCACAGAGTCTATTTCAAGCACCGTCTGTTGTCCGAAGGTGTTTGTGACATATACGCCTTTCAAAAACTTTACAAACTCATCTTGCGATGCGTAAATATCGGTTCTTGTCATCAAATTATGCTTGAGTTCATCAGGCATTCTAATCCTGACAGAATTACAGTATCCGCTCAACGCCCTTTCGTTGTCAGGAACCGTCTTGTCAAATGCGGTGTAGGTGCGCTTGCCCAAGACTATCTGTTTGGTGCAGAACTCATTTACATCTATATCAGAGTAGTAGTTTGTTGAAAAATCCAACGGTTTTTTATCCAACTGATAAACAGTTGCCTCCTGCACGGCATCAGCATCGCCGAAGAAATTTTTATAATACATTACTAAATACAGGGAATCAGATTCAGCGTTACTCTCAAACTTCAGGTTCCTTACATATCTGAATTCAGTCAGAAAATCAACCTGAAAATTTCCGAAAACGTTATCTGTATAGTAGCCGAGTACAGGTTTTGTAGTCTCAGAATATATGCTTCCTGCAGGAACTGTCTTGGTTTGCACCACAAATGACTTTTTTTTGACATTCATAATGTCTTCAAAAGGTCTGATTGAAGCGCCAATATCATTAATATCCTGACAAGAAACAAGAAATAGCGGGAGTAGGGCAAGGCTAAACGCCAAGCACTTTATTGTAGAAGGAATTATATGCTTGTACATAACTATCTTTATCAACATATTCAAGGAAGTCTTTCTTTGACTTCTTAGCATATTTCAAAACATCTGCATTAATTGAAGGGCTTGCCTGAATAATTCCGTCACTGTAGTTAATGGCAAACTTATTCATATTAACAAAACTTGCATCCTTAATAACCTCAATATCTGAATCGGAGAGTCCGTCAGCACCTATCTTGGCAGACACCTTTCCTCCAAAAGAGTTTTTGAAATCACTTGCATAAACAGAATAGATGACCTTTGAATTAGCAAAGAAAGGGTCATCTGAATAGACTTTCTTTACGTATGCCGGCACAATTGACGTAAACCAACCGTGGCAATGAATCACATCAGGAGTCCAACGCAGTTTCTTGACTGTCTCCAACACTCCACGGGCAAAGAATATTGCCCTTTCAGCATTGTCATCAAACTCCTTGCCGTTGGCATCAACCAAAATGTTTTTTCTGCGGAAGTAGCCTTCATTGTCAATGAAGTAAACCTGCATGCGTGCTGACTGAATTGAAGCAACCTTTATAATTAACTGATGGTCAGTGTCATCAATTATTATGTTCATACCTGATAGGCGGATAACTTCATGCAACTGATTTCTACGCTCATTTATAAGCCCGTATTTAGGCATAAATGTGCGAATTTCCCTACCCTCCTCCTGAATAGCCTGCGGCAGTTTTCTGCATATATCAGACATTTCCGAAGACGGAAGATATGGAAACATTTCCTGTGTTACATATAGTATCTTTTTTTGTTCCATAAGGATATAAACTGTTGCCTTTTGCAAAGATATAAAAAATTTTTCATAATTATGCAAACTTTATAGCAAAAAAATCAATAAGATTAAAAAAATGTGTACCTTTGCACTCCAAATCATTTATATAATGATAACAGCAAGAACAATTAAGGAGTTACAGTCCGCCATTAAGGCAAGCGGAGCAAAAAGCGTTGGATTGGTACCTACCATGGGTGCCTTGCATGAGGGGCATATATCGCTTGTAACCAGATGTGTAAAGGAAAATGACCTGTGTGTTGTAAGTGTTTTTGTAAACCCTACGCAATTTAATGACAAGGGGGATTTGGAACGTTATCCTCGCACTCCCGATGCTGACGCCGCCTTACTTGAGAAAAACGGATGCAACATAGTGTTTATGCCGTCAGTTGAGGAGATGTACCCTGAGGAGGACACCCGCCGTTTTAACTTTGGCAAACTTGAGCAGGTGATGGAAGGTCCTTATCGTCCGGGACACTTTAACGGAGTTGCACAAATTGTAAGCAAATTATTTTATGCCGTAAAACCTGACAAAGCCTATTTTGGAGAGAAGGACTTTCAGCAGGTTGCAATAATAAAGGATATGGTTCGTCAGTTACAGATACCTGTAGAGATTATTCCATGCCCTATCATACGAGAAGCAAGCGGACTTGCAAAAAGCAGCCGTAACACTCTGCTTACCGATGCACAACGCACCAAAGCCGTAAAAATTTCACAAGTGCTGAAAGAGAGCGTTAATCTAATGGAGAGCAGAAGCGTCAAAGAGGTGATTGATTGGGTTAACAATCAGTTTACTGATGACAAAGAGTGGCGTATGGACTATTACGCAATAGTTGACGGCAACACCTTGCAGCCTATTGAAAACTGGAACAGTCAACACATTGTAGGATGTATTGCCATATATTTGGGAAAAATAAGACTAATTGATAATATCTGCTATAAAAAATGACTATACAATTACTTAAATCCAAGATTCACAGAGTAACAGTCACCGATGCCAACCTTAACTATATTGGCAGCATTACTATTGATGAAGATTTGATGGACGCAGCCGGTCTCATAGAGTATGAAAAGGTGTCAATAGTAGATAACAACAACGGGGAGCGTTTTGAAACATACGTCATAAAAGGGGAACGCGGAAGCGGAGTAATCTGTACAAACGGTGCCGCCGCCCGTAAGGTTCAGCCAGGCGATATTATCATTATCACCGCTTACGCACAAATGACACCGGAAGAGGCGAAAACATTTAAGCCTACCGTAATTCACCCAGTAAATAATAAAATTTAAGTGGACAGTGGATAGTGGACAGTGGACAATTATTTCACTGTCAACTGTCAACTGTCAACTAAAATGAAATCCCACACAGTCTATATTTGCTCATCTTGTGGTGCTGAACAATCACAATGGTTTGGCAGATGTAAGGTTTGTGGAGAGTGGAACACCTGCAAAGAGATGAATGTAGCCGAATCAACTTCAAAGGCTGCAAGAAAAACAGGTTTTAATGAAAACAGAAAACAACCTACTTTAGTTTCTGATATTGAGGCTAAGGCTGAGGAGAGAATAGATATGGGCATCGGGGAACTGAACCGAGTGCTTGGGGGCGGACTTGTAAAAGGCTCACTTGTACTTATTGGCGGAGAGCCGGGCATAGGAAAATCAACACTTATGCTGCAAACTGCACTTTCACTGAAAAACCAAAAGGTTTTGTATGTATCGGGTGAGGAGAGTGCATCACAACTTAAGATGAGGGCTGACCGCATTACAAAAGAGAGCGGAGAGTGCTACATTGTAAGTGAAACAAATCTTGAAATCATTTTTTCACACATAAAGGATTTACAGCCTGACATAGTTGTAATTGATTCAATACAAACCATCTTTACTGAGAGTGCGGACTCCATTCCGGGCAGTCTGACACAGATCAGGGAATGCTCCGCCCTGCTGCTTAAATTTGCCAAGGAGACAAACATTCCCGTATTCATAGTTGGTCATATCACCAAAGACGGAACCATTGCAGGACCTAAGACATTAGAGCATATAGTTGATACCGTTCTTCAGTTTGAGGGAGACCAACACTACCTATACCGAATACTGCGTAGCGTAAAGAACCGTTTTGGAAGCACAAGTGAACTTGGAATTTTTGAAATGTGCCAAAACGGATTAAGAGAGGTACAAAACCCTTCTGAGCTTCTTATCAGCAGTGAACACACCGATATGAGCGGAGTTGCAATAGCCTCAGCCATTGAGGGCATAAGACCATTTCTTATTGAGGTTCAAGCCCTTACAGGCACTGCCGCATACGGAACGCCACAACGCTCTGCCACAGGCTTTGACCTCAGGCGTATGAATATGCTTCTTGCGGTACTTGAAAAACGTGCCGGATTCAAGGTTGACAAAAAGGATGTGTTCCTTAACATTGCAGGTGGCATTAAAGTCAATGACCCTGCCATAGATTTGGCTGTAATAGCGTCAATACTCTCATCAAGCCTTGACATTACAATAAGCCGCGATACATGCCTTACAGGTGAGGTGGGACTTTCAGGAGAAATACGCCCCGTAAACCGCATATCGGCACGCATTGCAGAAGCGGAGAAATTAGGATTCAAGAAAATAATAATTCCAGCCGCTAACTTCAAAGGGCTGGAATTAAAAAATCCTAAAATAGAGATACTAAAAGCCTCAAAGGTGGAACAAGCGTTCAAATTACTGTTCTCTTGACTATTGTTTACCGCCTCCTAATGCCTGATACAAATCAACATCCGCCATAAGAATAGCCGCAGCATTGTTTATTGCTGACATCTGAGCAACAAGCAAATCCTTTTGAGCAGTCAACACCTCAAGGTAAGTTCCCTTACCAAGACCCATTTTAGTGAATGTAGCATCGTAGGCTCTGTCAAGAGCATTAACCTGATTCTCATAATCGGGCTGCTGGCTACGATATGATTTCTTGGCGGCAAGAGCGTCATTA
>JAZUKL010000017.1:0-2372 GCA_045643245.1 Candidatus Enterocola sp. | reverse complement strand
ATTGTTTTATTGTTTTTTGCAAAAACCTTCATCGTGGGTTGACAATATTAAAATAGCATACAGGAATGAAGAAACATATATTGACTTTGATACAATTAGTAATGGTTGGGAAATAAACAATAGATTCAATTTGTCCGAATGTCCCAAGCAAGATAGTCTTAGTGGATGTAGTGCAATGGGCAAGGAAACATTTTTTGAGGAGATTAAAAATAAAACAGATGATGATTTATTTGTAAGTCAACCACTTATCAATGATGATTTTAAAAATATGTTAATACACATTAAAAGCATCTTTGATAAACAAGGAACGAACTATGTTATTATTTTATCTCCAGGATATTGTTACACTCAGCCAAAAGTAAATCCAGAGGACTTGCAAACATTGCAATCAATTTTTGGTTGGGATAAAGTTTTTGATTTTACAGGCAAGAATGGATTAACTTCTGATTACAATAACTTTTCAGACCCTAATCATTTTGGATTGTGTGTTGGGTGGAAGATGATAGAATTTATATATGAAAGACAAACGCTACAATAGTTTAATCTACAAAATGACTAATAATGCATATCATATTAAAGGCTTAAATGGCATACGGGCCATAGCGGCAATAGTGCTACTTTGGGATCATTTGGCTCAAGAGTGGTTTGCTACTTGGTTTGCTAATGGGGGTAAAATAAGTAGTTGGTTACCAGTGTGTTGTGCGTATATATTCTTTGTGTTAAGCGGTTTTCTTGCTGGGTTTAGGTTGAATGCTGTGAATTCTTTACCCATTTACTACAAAAAGAAAGCCAAGCGAATACTTCCTCAATACTACATTTATATTGTTTTAGTTGTAATAGCGTTTATTGCTCTTGGCAGGGGTTCTGAAGTGCTGAATGCTTGGTTGTGGTGTTATATTCTACCTGTGCCAAATATTCCTTTTTGTAATGGTCACGGGATTTTACCTATAGTACATCTTTGGTTCATTGGTTCACTAGTTATATTTTATTTGGTTTTTCCATTGGTATGCAGAATATCGGGAAATAAGATATTAAAGACATCGGTGATTATAGCGGCATGTTGGGCTTTGGTAAAATGGGGATTATATACGTTTGTGGGCAAAGAAACTTTCATATACAAGTTCTGGGGATGTGCAGGAATGGATTGCTTATTTGGCGGGGTTGCTCTTGGTATTTTGGTGAGAGATGGGAATAGGATTATACAGAAGATTAGTGAATCAAATTGGGTTGCAGTGATGGCTTGGTTGTTGTTCTTGACATCGGGGTTATATGGAAACTTCATTCCATCTGCCTGCCGGGTGGAATATATGGCTGTTATAACTTGTTTTCTGATTCTCAGCCA
Organism: Candidatus Enterocola sp.; assembly: GCA_045643245.1. Classification (GTDB taxonomy): domain Bacteria; phylum Bacteroidota; class Bacteroidia; order Bacteroidales; family Paludibacteraceae; genus Enterocola. The sequence continues at coordinate 1,030 of JAZUKL010000017.1, read as the reverse complement.
ACTGCCTATGAAGCCTATTGTTAATCTTGACAATAAGGTGTGTGATTGGCTTGGTGGCATCTCATACGAGATTTATGTGATGCAGATTCTTGTGATTATTCTTCTTTCTAATCTATATACAGCATTAGGGCTCTCATTGCCCGCTATTGCTATTTATGCCATTGTTTCCGCTGTGGTGATTTTAGTGGCGTGGGGGATGAACCGATTGGTCAAACTAATATTTAACTAGGCTTCGCTGGTTTTACTTGATTTTTTGCCAGAATTGTGTTATATTTGCAAAATAATATATGCAATAAATGAAAACCGCACTTATAACTGGTGTTACGGGACAGGACGGAAGTTATCTGTCTGAGTTTCTGCTTGAGAAAGGGTATGATGTTCACGGTATTATCCGTAGGTCATCGGTAGATTTCAGGGAGCGAATCGCTCATCTGGAGGGTAATAAACATTTCCATTTGCATTACGGCGATATGGGCGACAGCATGAGTATGCTTCAGGTTATAAGCAAGGTTAAGCCTGATGAGATTTACAATTTGGCTGCCCAAAGTCATGTTCAGGTTAGTTTTGATTCTCCTGAATTTACCGCCGATGTGGATGCTACAGGCGTTCTTAGGGTGCTTGAAGCGGTCAGGCTATGTGGTCTTGCAGACAAGTGCAGGATTTACCAGGCTTCAACATCGGAGTTATATGGGAAGGTGGAGGAAGTGCCTCAGAATGAGAAGACTCCGTTCCATCCTTATAGTCCGTATGCTGTGGCTAAGCTATATGGTTTTTGGATTGTCAAGGAGTACCGTGAGGCGTACAATATGTTCTGCTGTTCTGGTATTCTGTTTAACCACGAGAGTGAGCGTAGGGGAGAGACTTTTGTAACTCGTAAGATTACGCTTGCGGCTGCTCGTATTAAGCAAGGCAAGCAGGAGAAATTGTATTTAGGTAACTTGTCATCGCTCCGTGATTGGGGCTACGCAAAGGATTATGTAGAGTGTATGTGGCTGATTCTTCAGAACAAAAAACCTGAGGATTTTGTTAT
>JAZUKL010000016.1:0-1925 GCA_045643245.1 Candidatus Enterocola sp. | reverse complement strand
AGGTGGTTATGGTGGCGGGGTTCCACCTCTTCCCATTCCGAACAGAGAAGTTAAGCCCGCCCGCGCCGATGGTACTGCACACCCGTGGGAGAGTAGGTAGCCGCCGTTTTTAGAGAGAGGCCGAGCATCGAATGATTGCTCGGGCTTTCTGCGTTTATGACGGCTAGCTTGCCGCATGCTGATTTACCGTGCAACGGGGCCATTGGTTGCTGGTAGCAAACCGCTGTGGTTGTAATGTTTTTTGTACTTTGCGCTGTGCGCTAACGTGTATTCTTTCTCGCTTTTTATGGTTTTCTATAGCATTTGTGAGTATTTTTTGCATTTTTTTGCTTTTTGTGGGAGTTTAATTCGGAAAAAAGTGTTAACTTGCAGTCGAAATGGACTACAGTCACTACTTCGCCTATGCATTTGTCACTACTTTGCCTTTGCATTTGTCCGAAAATGATACTCAATATAATAAGGTATAACATCAATAATAACAATAAAATTACATGCGTATGAAAAAACTTTTCATCATTTCTGCTCTTGTCTGTAGCGGACTAAGTGCGAACGCACAAACCATAGTCACAGGCTATAGTTGCAAGTCTGACGATAATCCCGCATTCGATGTTAATTGCGAGTTGGACTATACCTACAAAACAGCAATGATCATCGAGGACAATAGAATCGGAGATAAATATTATGATAACACTCGTAATCTAAGGATTCCCGAGACTGTAACTTACCAGGGTACAACTTTTACCGTGATTGGCTATAAGGATGATGTCTATAACAATGTGGTATTGGATATGGTGACCCTTCCTAAGACGCTAAAATACGCAGGCAAACTCTATGCCCATGGTAATAGCACAGAGCACTATCCTGTTTTGTACCTTTCAAGTCTAAAGGATTGGTGTGATGTTGATAATAATACGGGTGTATTTTATTCTTCTTGCTACAATTTTACTGTGGATATGGCAAACATCAGTTCGCCGAATATCCCCGAGGGTGTTACCAAGATTGGTTATCAAACCTTTGATATTTTTGATCTTACCAGCGTAACACTGCCTTCGACACTCAAGTATAGGCAATGATATACTTTTAGGCACAAATAACTTGAAATACTGTCAGTAATGGCAATATTTTTTTGTTTATGAAAATTTCACGCCATTGCCTTGAGAGAAATTGTAAAACGCTTCTATGAAATAATCAAAATCGTTATCAGAAATGTAATACAAATCTCTCAGCATATTAAGTACATTAACATCACCAATCTCTTGTCTATCTCCAATTTGGATAAAACCGCCAATAGCAGCAAATGATAGAATTACAGCAAGCTTCTTTCTGTTGCCAATTGTGTGGTTTGAAATGTAATCTGTAATTATCCACCAACGACTCGGAGTTTCATTATCTTTTTTTTCAATAACTCTACCATTGTTGGTGAAGTGTTCCAGAACTTCAATCAGCAATTCACTTTCACAGTATTGTGTAAGTTCAGTTCTTGTCTTTGGAGAAATATAAAGTATATCCATTTTTTAAAAAATTTGGTAAATAATTGCAAAGTTAATGATATTTATATAAAAAAAGAGCAATGAGTAAGAATATTAACAAAATTATACAAGAAAGTGTTAGAAACGTCTTGCTTGAGATGGATTTAGTGCCTACAGATGGGCAAGGGAATGCCAATCTTGTACAAAAGCAAGTAGTGAACGCATGGAGAATGATATATCGTTTAATGGATAATGTGAAGACATCAATGAACACCACTTATCAAGGAAAACGTGGAGTAATTTCAAATCAAGATATTGATGGAATAATTGACTATATCTACAATAGTTTACAGAACATAACAAGAAATACAATAGGAGGAAATAGATAAATATGAATAAGAATAGAATTAGACTCACAGAGTCACAGTTACACAGAGTAATTAAGGAAAGTGTAAA
>JAZUKL010000015.1:0-1701 GCA_045643245.1 Candidatus Enterocola sp. | reverse complement strand
GCTTCAAACGGCGGAACCCAAAACTGTGCAGTATGCGTGTGTAGTCACGGTCATAGGGGCTGCGTACATCACCTTGTGTGTCGTATATCGGCAACTCACGGTGCGTCAGGCAATTGTCATCATTTTGTGCGGCAAGTGCTTCAAATGGTTTCATCGGTGGAAAATATTTTAAGCAAATTTATGAAAAAATTGCTAATTTTCCTGTTTCATATTTTTTTCTTTAAATTTGTATTTGAAAAACTTTATGCAAGTATAATATTTGGACGAAATAAATTATTATGAACATTCTATCAAAACTTTTCGGTTTCAATCCAGAGACAATGAGTCTTAAAAAGGAGATTGTGGCAGGTGTTACAACCTTTCTTTCAATGTCCTACATTCTTGCCGTCAATCCAAGTATGTTTACTGAGATAGGTATGCCTGCCGACTCTGTTTTCACGGCTACAGCCCTTGCCGCAATTGTTGGTACTCTTATTATGGCTTTATATGCAAAAATGCCTTTCGGACTTGCTCCGGGAATGGGGCTTAACGCCTTTTTTGTATATGTTGTCTGCATTACAATGGGGCACACTTGGCAATTTGCCCTGACGGCGGTCTTTATTGAGGGTGTTTTTTTCATAATCCTTACTTTAACAAATTTGAGGAACTGGGTTGTTGATTCCATTCCTGATTCCCTCAAATATGGAATTAGCGTAGGTTTTGGATTATTCATAGCATTCATAGGGCTTCAGAACTCAGGCATAGTTGTAAAGAATGACGCCACTATTGTAGCCTTTGGAGAAATGACTGATTATAAGGTTATTGTATCACTTATTGGACTAATTATCACCGGCGTTTTGGTAACTCTTGACGTAAAGGGCGGAATGCTTATCGGCATAGTTGCCACAACGCTTGTGGCAATTCCTTTTGGACTGACAAAATATGGCGGATTGGTCTCCATGCCTGGTTCTCTTGAACCTATATTCTGCAAATTTGGGTGGGGCGAGATTTTCTCTCTTGATATGTTTATTGTTGTCTTCACATTCCTGTTTATGGATATGTTTGACACAATAGGGACTGTTGTGGGTGTTGTTACAAAGGCAAAGTCAATGGACCCCGGTATTGTCCCTGATTATCCTATTAAGAAGGCATTTATGTCTGATGCTTTGGCTACTGTGGCCGGGGCTATGTTTGGCACAAACACTACAACAACATACGTTGAGAGTGCGGCTGGCATTTCAGTTGGCGGAAGGTCCGGAGTTACGGCATTTGTAGTTGCACTATGTTTCTGCTTGGCTCTCATATTCTCCCCTATATTTCTTGCCATTCCATCTGTGGCAACAGCACCTGTGCTAATAATTGTGGGGCTGTTTATGCTGAGCCCTATAAAGAATTTGGATTTCAATGACTTGTCAGAGGCAATCCCATGCTTTATTTGCTTTCTTACAATGCCTCTCACATATTCTGTCGCCACAGGAATAGCCCTGGGAATGGTGTCATACGTGCTTATTAACCTCTTCTGTGGAAAATACAGGAAAATCACCATTCCAATGTACGTTCTAAGTGCCATTCTTTTTGCGGGGCTTTTCTGTCTCTGATATGCCCAATCAATACTTCAGATTCAAGCAGTTCACTGTTTTTCAGGAGCGTTGCGCCATGAAAGTGGGTACAGACGGCGTTTTGCTGGGTGCAGTCTCTCAATTTGAGGGTTGCCATAACTTG
>JAZUKL010000014.1:0-39942 GCA_045643245.1 Candidatus Enterocola sp. | reverse complement strand
GTACCGGTGTTAAGGCCGGTGGTGCTATGCGTGCCGTACTTGAGAGTGTTGGTGTAACTGACGTTCTTGCTAAGTCAAAAGGTTCATCAAACCCTCATAACCTTGTCAAGGCTACAATTCTTGCTCTTTCTCAAATGAGAGACGCATACACAGTGGCTAAGAACAGAGGAGTGTCAATAGATAAAGTGTTTACCGGTAAATAATTAACATTATGGCTAAGATTAAGGTAAAACAAGTAAAGAGCAGAATCAATGTCCCTAAGGTTCAAAAACTGACATTGGATTCACTTGGCTTGAGAAAAGTAAATTCAGTAGTGGAACTTGAGGAAACTCCACAAATTCTTGGCATGATTGCCAAAGTGACTCATTTGGTTGAGGTTGTGAAGTAACCCGGTGTTTAACATTCAAAAAAATTAAGAAAATGGATTTAAGTAGTTTGAAACCTGCAGAGGGTTCTGTAAAGATACGTAAAAGAGTTGGTCGTGGTGCCGGTTCAGGTTTGGGCGGTACTTCAACAAGAGGACACAAGGGTGCAAAGTCACGTTCAGGATACAAGAAGAAAATTGGTTTTGAAGGTGGTCAAATGCCTATGCAGCGTCGTCTTCCTAAATTCGGTTTCAAAAACTTCAACAAAGTTGAGTATAAGGCAATTAACCTTTCCACTCTTCAAAGTATTGCTGAAGCAAAGAAACTTGAGAAAATTGGGTTGGCAGAACTGATAGAAGCCGGTTTTGTATCTTCAAAGGCTCTTGTTAAGATTCTTGCAAAAGGTACATTGACCGCTAAACTTGAGGTCTCTGCAAACGCATTCTCTGCCGCTGCTAAGGAGGCTATTGAAAAAGCCGGTGGCAGTGTAGTAATTTTATAATCTTTTCACAGATATGAAAAAATTTATAGAAACAATTAAAAACATCTTCAAGATAGAGGAACTGAAGGAGAGATTGGGCATAACATTTCTGTTTGTCATTATCTATCGTTTCGGTTCTTTCATAACTCTGCCTGGAATTGACCCTGCCCAACTTTCAGCGTTGGCAACTCAAACAGAGGGTGGTCTTATGATGCTTCTTGATATGTTTTCAGGAGGTGCATTCTCCAATGCGTCTATTTTTGCGCTTGGTATTATGCCTTACATCTCCGCATCCATTGTGGTTCAACTTTTAGGTATGGCTTTCCCATACTTCAAAAAGTTGCAGCAGGAGGGTGAAAGCGGGCATCGTAAGATTAATCAGATAACACGTTATCTGACGGTTCTTATCCTGCTTATACAGGGTCCGGCTTACCTTTTGAACCTCAAGATGCAACTTGGAGGTGCTGTTCCTACAGGTGCGTTTTTCATGTGGACTTCAACGTTCATTCTTGCCGCAGGCAGTATGTTTGTTCTTTGGTTAGGTGAAAGAATTACAGAGAGGGGTGTTGGAAACGGTATATCACTCATAATTATGATTGGTATAGTTGCACGTTTGCCAAGAGCGCTCTTTGGAGAGTTCACTTCAAGACTTACGGAAACTGCTGGTGGTTTGGTTATGTTCATCGCTGAAATTGTATTCCTTCTTATTGTAATTGCTCTTGCAATACTGCTTGTACAAGGTGTCCGTAGGGTTCCTGTACAATATGCAAAGCGTGTTGTAGGAAACAAGCAATATGGTGGTGTACGTCAGTTTATTCCTCTGAAGGTCAATGCAGCAAACGTAATGCCTATCATCTTTGCTCAGGCTATTATGTTCATACCTGCATCTCTTATAGGATATTTTGCTCAGAGAGGTGAAATCAGCTCATTTGCAATGGCGTTCTTGAATAATGACGGATTTTGGTACAATTTGGTATTCTTCCTGCTTATCATTTTGTTCACATATTTCTATACCGCCGTTATTATTAATCCAACTCAAATGTCTGAGGAGATGAAACGTAACAACGGTTTTATTCCCGGTATCAAGCCTGGAAAGAAGACCGCTGAATATCTTGATACAATTATGTCTCGTATAACATTGCCAGGCTCAATATTCCTTGGCATAGTTGCTATACTTCCCGCTTTTGCAAGTATGTTTGGTGTAAGCCAGGCATTCTCTCAATTCTTTGGAGGTACATCTTTGCTGATTATGGTTGGTGTTATACTTGATACATTGCAACAGATTGAAACGTATCTTGTCAATCGTCACTATGACGGATTTGGCGGAAACGGCACAAGAATTAAAGGTAGAGGCGCTATCTATTAATATTTGAAAGAATGATATATCTTAAGACACCTGATGAGATAGCCACCTTAAAAAGGGCAAACCAACTGGTGGGCAAAACTCTTGCAGAAGTTGGAAAGGCTATTAAGCCAGGGGTTACAACCTTGGAACTTGATAAGATTGCAGAAGACTTTATCAGGTCAAACGGAGCAACTCCAGGTTTCCTTGGTTACAGCGGATTTCCTAATACTCTATGTATTTCAGTTAATGAAAACGTGGTTCACGGAATCCCGTCATCGTACCAACTTAAGGAGGGCGACATTGTTTCTGTTGATTGCGGAACAATAGTTGACGGCTTTTATGGTGATTCTGCATTCACATTTTGTGTGGGTGAAGTCGACGAGAAGGTTAAAAGACTCTTAAAGACAACCAGAGAGGCTCTTTATCTTGGTATTGAAAAGGCAGTTGAAGGTAACAGAATTGGAGACATAGGCCATGCCATTCAAAAGCATTGTGAATCCAACGGATATTCAGTTGTTAGGGATTTGGTAGGACACGGCGTAGGTAAGGATATGCATGAAGCACCTGAGGTTCCTAATTTTGGTAAAAGGGGACAAGGTATAATGCTTAAGGAGGGAATGGTTATAGCCATAGAACCTATGATTAACATGGGAAACAAGGCTGTAGTCTTTGAAAAGGATGGTTGGACTGTAAGGACAATAGACCGTAAGCCTTCCGCTCATTTTGAGCATACAATTGCAGTTCATGCAGGCAAGGCAGAGATATTATCATCTTTTGATTTTGTAGATGAAGTATTAAAAAACAAACAATAATATGGCAAAACAAGCGGCAATAGAGCAGGACGGAACAATTCTTGAAGCATTGTCAAATGCAATGTTTCGTGTCCAACTTGAAAACGGACATGAGATAACCGCCCATATATCAGGTAAGATGCGTATGCACTACATTAAAATATTGCCTGGAGACAAGGTCCGTGTTGAAATGTCTCCGTATGATTTGTCAAAAGGAAGAATCTCATTCAGATACAAATAATTAAAATTATAAGACAATGAAAGTAAGAGCTTCTGTTAAGAAACGTAATGACGATTGTAAAATCGTTCGCAGAAAGGGTCGTTTATATGTTATAAACAAAAAGGATCCTAAAATGAAACAACGTCAAGGTTAATTAATTAATTTTTTATACTAATAGTTTATGGCTATAAGAATCGCTGGAGTAGATTTACCTCAAAACAAGAGAGGTGAAATAGGTTTAACCTATATCTACGGAATTGGAAGAAGCAGTGCAAACAAAATACTTGCCGCTGCCGGAGTAGACAAAGACATTAAGGTGCAGGACTGGACAGATGACCAGGCATCAAAGATTCGTGACATCATTTCCTCTACATTCAAGGTTGAGGGTGATTTGCGTTCTGAAGTTCAATTGAACATCAAGCGCCTTATGGATATAGGTTGCTATCGTGGTATTCGCCACCGTTTAGGCTTGCCTGTACGTGGTCAAAGTACAAAGAACAACGCACGTACTCGTAAGGGTAAGAAGAAAACAGTTGCTAACAAGAAGAAGGCAACCAAGTAATTAATTTGTCTAACTCAAAAATTTTAAGAATATGGCAAAAAAGACTGCCGCTGCTAAGAAAAAAACAGTGAAAATTGAAGGAACAGGACAAGTCCATGTTTATTCTTCATTCAATAACATTATTGTTACCATTGCAAACCAGGACGGAGAAGTTATCTCTTGGTCTTCAGCAGGTAAAATGGGTTTCCGTGGTTCTAAGAAAAACACTCCATACGCTGCACAAATGGCAGCACAGGATTGTGCTAAGGTTGCATACGACCTTGGACTTAGAAAAGTTAAGGCATACGTAAAGGGACCGGGTAACGGACGTGAATCCGCAATTCGTGCCGTAGCCGCCGCTAATATTGAAGTTGCAGAGATTATTGATGTAACTCCATTGCCACACAACGGTTGCCGCCCTCCAAAGAGACGTAGAGTTTAATTTCAGTTTAACATCTAAAAATTTTATAAAATGGCTAGATATACAGGACCAAAAACAAAGATTGCCCGTAAGTTAGGCGAGGCTATATATGGTGCAGATAAAGTTCTTACTAAAAAGAATTATCCTCCAGGACAACATGGTAACAACCGTAAGCGTAAAACTTCAGAGTATGGTACTCAGTTGAAGGAGAAACAAAAGGCTAAATACACATACGGTGTTCTTGAAAGACAGTTTGCAAATCTGTTTGACAAGGCTCAACGTTCAAAAGGTATTACCGGTGTAATTCTGCTTCAACTTCTTGAATCAAGACTTGATAATGTTGTTTATCGTCTTGGTATTGCAAAAACACGTAATGCTGCACGTCAGCTTGTAAGTCACAAGCACATTGTTGTAAACGGTGAGGTTGTTAATATACCTTCTTATCAGGTTAAACAAGGTGATGTTGTTGGTGTTAGAGAGAAATCAAAATCTCTTGAGAACATTGTAGATGCACTTGCAGGATTCAATCACAGCAAATATCCATGGATTGAGTTCGACGAGTCTTCAAAATCAGGTAAGTTCCTACATTTGCCTGACAGAGAGGATATACCAGAGAATATTAAGGAACAGTTGATAGTTGAACTTTACTCTAAATAATGTAGAATTATGGCTTTATTACCATTTCAAAAACCAGAACAAGTTATTATGTTGGAAGCAGATGACTTCCACGGTAAATTTGAGTTCCGCCCATTGGAGCCTGGATTTGGTATCACTATTGGCAATGCTTTACGCCGTATATTGCTTTCATCACTGGAAGGCTATGCCATCACATCAATTAAGATAGATGGCGTACAGCATGAGTTTGCCACCATTCCTGGTGTAATGGAGGATGTTACCAACATAATACTTAACTTGAAGAAGATTCGCCTGAAACAAATTGTTGAAGGTGTTGAGAGTGAGAAAATAAGTATTGATGTAGCAGATACTACAGAGTTTAAGGCAAGTGATCTTGGAAAGAAATTGACAAGTTTTGAGGTTCTTAATCCTGAACAGCTGATTTGTTCAATGGACAAGAGCGCTAAGTTCCATATTGAGCTTACAATCAATAAAGGTAGAGGTTGGGTTCCTGCCGATGAAAACCGTGCAATGTTTGCAGGTGAGATTGGTGTGATTCCTATTGACTCAATCTACACTCCAATAGTTAATGTAAAATACACAGTAGATAATTTCCGCGTTGAGCAGAAGACTGACTTTGAAAAACTGACTATTGAAATAGATACAGATGGTTCAGTTCATCCAAAAGAGGCATTGAAAGAGGCTGCCAAAATACTTATTCTTCACTTTATGTTGTTCTCAGATGAGAAAATCACTATTGACTTTGATGAGAATGACGGTACAGAGGAGTTTGATGAGGAGTCACTTCACATGCGTCAATTGCTTAAGACAAAACTTGTTGACCTTGACTTGTCAGTAAGGGCTCTTAACTGCTTGAAGGCGGCTGATGTTGAGACTTTGGCAGAACTTGTGGCATATAACAGAAATGACTTGCTTAAATTCCGTAACTTTGGTAAAAAGTCTCTTGTTGAACTTGATGGTAAGTTGGCAGAGCTTAACCTGTCATTTGGCATGGATATTTCTAAGTATAAACTTGATAAAGATTAATCAAAATGAGACATAATAAGAAATTCAATCATCTTGGCAGACAGGCTGCTCACCGTAACAGCATGCTTGCAAATATGGCAGTGTCACTTATCAAACATAAAAAGATAAACACAACACTTGCCAAGGCAAAGGAACTACGTAAGTTTGTAGAACCACTTATAACAAAGAGTAAGGAAGATACAACAAATTCAAGAAGAGTTGTATTCAGCCAACTTCAGAACAAAGAGGCTGTAACACTTCTTTTTGGTGAAATTTCAAGCCGTGTTGCTGACCGTCCAGGTGGCTATACACGTATTCTTAAAACAGGATTCCGTTTAGGCGATGCTGCACAAATGTGCTTCATTGAGTTGGTTGACTACAATGAGAATATGCTTAAGGCCAAATCAGAGAAAAAGGCTGCAAAGACACGTCGTGGTGGTAAGAAATCCGCTGCTAAGGCAGAAACTGTTGAAGCAACTCCCGTAGAGGAGGCTCCAAAGTCAGAAGATGCTCCTAAAGCAGAGAATGCCGCTGAATAATATTTGATGTAATTCATACAAATAAACCTCCGTAAAGCAATGGCTTTTCGGAGGTTTTGTATATATAAAAAATAGTTGTATATTTGCTAAAAATTTGTAGCATTATGTCAAAAGTTGAATTTAACAGAGTCTTGTTGAAATTAAGCGGAGAATCCCTTATGGGCGAGCAAGGGTATGGAATAGATTCCACACGCCTGAATGATTATGCAGAGCAGATAGCACAAGTGTCAAAAATGGGGGTGCAGGTTGCCATAGTCATAGGTGGAGGTAACATTTTCCGTGGCTTAAGCGGTGCTTCAAAAGGTTTTGACCGTGTTAAGGGAGACCAAATGGGTATGCTTGCAACAGTAATTAACAGTTTGGCTTTAAGCTCAGCCCTAAATGCAAAAGGTGTTAAGGTTAAGGTGCTTACCGCTATAAGAATGGAGCCTGTAGGTGAGTTCTATAGTAAAGAGAAAGCAATAGAATACTTGAATTCAGGCTATGTTGTCATTTGCTCTGCCGGTACTGGAAATCCTTTCTTTACCACCGATACAGGTTCATCGCTAAGGGCAATAGAACTTGAGTGTGACGTTATGTTAAAGGGAACACGTGTTGACGGTATCTATACGGCAGACCCTGAAAAAGACCATAATGCCGTTAAATTTGATGAAATAACCTACGATGAAATCTATAACCGTAACCTTAAGGTAATGGACTTGACCGCCACCACTATGTGTAAGGAGAACGGAATGAGGATTTATGTGTTCAATATGGATAAATACGGCAATCTGGTAAAGGTGTTAAATGGAGAAAAGATAGGAACGCTAGTTAAGAGTGAATAGTGAATAGAGGAGAAATGAGAAAGGAGAAATGAGAAAGGAGAATTTCAATTTTCAATTATATATTATGATAGATAAAGAGAAAAATTTGGCAGATGCCAAGGCAAAAATGGAAAATGCTATGGCATATTTAGATGAGACTCTGGCAAGAATCAGAGCGGGTAAGGCAAATCCAAGAATACTTGACGGTATAAGAGTTGAGTATTACGGTACACCAACGCCTCTTTCAAATGTGGCAAATGTAACCACACCCGATGCCAAGTCCATAGTTATTCAACCATGGGAAAAATCTATGCTTAAGGAGATAGAAAAGGCTATTTTAGCATCGGAAGTGGGTATTACACCTGAAAATAACGGTGAAATAATCAGATTAGGAATACCTCCGCTTACAGAGGAACGCCGCCGCCAGTTGTCAAAACAGGCAAAGCAAGAGGGTGAGGATGCCAAGATAGGAATCCGTAATGCCCGTCGTGATGCTATTGACGCTCTAAAAAAGTCCATCAAGGACGGAATGCCGGAGGATGTTGAAAAAGATGCGGAGGCAGAAGTTCAAAAAATCCACGATAAATTCATCAAGATGGTTGATGATGCCGTTATTGCCAAGGACAAGGAGATAATGACAGTATAAATTATTGTGAGGCACCTTGTACTAATAGTATCGCTATGTTGCATTTCTGCTTTTGCATTTGCAAGCGGTGACAGTATTAAGGTGCAACAGCCTCCTTTTGTTAAGAAGAGTTGGTTTGCAGTGCCGATTGCTTTTTATCAAGAGGAGACAAGTTTTGGTTTTGGAGCTTCAGGTGGCTATTATTTTAATAGCAGTAGCCTTAGTAAGATAAGCAGTATATCAGGAAGTATTGTATATACTATATTGAACCAAGCCAAAATCAATATAAATCCAAGAATATACTTCAACAATAAAAAATGTTATCTGTCAGGTAACTTCAACATTAAATACTACCCTGACCGATACTATGGCATTGGAAACGTTTGGAGAGATATTGACATGCCATACACTTCTGAATCTTTTGAGTTGAAGTTATCTCCGTCATACTATGTGTTGCCTGATTTAAGTTTTGGTGTAAATCTTGCATTTCAGGGAGAGAAAATCATTGTAGAGCAGCAGTACCAACAGCAACTTGCAACATACAGACAGCAGTTTGGTTCAGCAGGTTGGGACCCTTATTTTATGTGGGGATTGGGAGCGTTTATTCAGTATGACAGCAGAGACAATCAGTTTTACCCTCAGAAATTCAGCAACTTTGTAAAGTTGTCCGCTTTGACATACAATAAGGTGTTAGGAAGCAGTTTTGACGTTACGTCAGTTACTCTTGATGTTCGTCAGTATGTTCCAACATGGGTAGGACAGGTTTTTGCGTGGCAATTACTTGCCGATGTACGCATAGGTAAGGATGTTCCCTTTAGAATGTTGCCAACTTTGGGAGGTTCTGACAATATCAGAGGCTTTAGGGAACGCAGATTTACTGACAACTTTATGTGGGAGTTTCAGGCAGAGTACAGAATTCCAATATGGTGGCGTTTGAAAGCGGCTGTATTTTGCAGTTTTGGTGATGTAATGGACATTTACCACCCTTCATTTAATAAGTTAAAGGTTGGATATGGTTTAGGTCTCCGATGCCGTCTTAATCAGGCAAGGGTGAATCTCCGATTTGATGTGTCGTTTAATAATTATGGAGAGTATAAGTTTAATATTACGGCTACGGAAGCGTTCTAATAGTGAAAAGTGAAAAAAGAAAAGTTAATAGTGAAAAAAGGAGAAATAACTTTTAATTATTATGAGGTGTAGAATAACAAAGAGTACGGGTAGTGTTTATTCCGCTATTGATGAAAGCGGAGTTGAGCATTTGGTCAGAGTTAAGGGGAAGTTCCGTCTTAACGGATGCCGTCGTACCCAACCTGTTGCCATAGGGGATATTGTAGATGTTGAAGGCGATGTCATAATAGGTGTTAATGACCGCAAAAACTATATTATCCGCCGTTCTTCAAACTTGTCAAAGGAGTCACAGGTTTTGGCTGCAAATATAGACCAGGCATTGCTTGTTGTTACTCTTACTATGCCTGAAACTGCCGTAGAGTTTATTGACAGGTTCATTGTTTCAGCATACGCATACAGAGTGCCTGTCATTATAGTATTCAACAAGATTGATTTATACAATGATGATTGCAAAAGACTTCTTGATGCCTATATTAATCTTTATCAAGCAAACTTAGGGTATAAATGCCTTAAACTAAGTGCAACAGACGGTATCGGAGTGGAGGAGTTAGAACAGTTGGTTAAGGACAAGATAACTTTGGTGTCAGGAAATTCAGGTGTTGGAAAATCAACAATAATTAAAGCGTTGAACCCTGATTTCAACACCAAAACAGGTGCCATATCTGATGCACACCTTACAGGAATGCACACTACAACATATTCTGAAATGTTCCCATATAAAAACGGATATGTTATTGACACACCGGGAATTAAGGGATTTGGAACTGTTGATATACAGCCTAATGAGGTGAGCCACTTTTTCCCTGAGATATTTGAAGAAGGGAAAAAATGCAGATTTGCTGATTGCAAGCACACTAAAGAGCCTGGTTGTGCCGTTATTAAGGCTGTGGATGAGCATCGCATAAGTTTGTCAAGATATAACAGTTACCTTAGCATTATGGAAGATGCCTCTCAATGTAAATACAGATAGAGTATGAATAATACATTAAACAGTTTTTTGATTTCGCTGCTTGTATTAATAGGGGTTGCAATTATTGTGGCTTCGTTCCTGTTTACAAGAGATGTTGTTCTTAGTTTGGCAATGGAGGAGCATGCCAAAATGGAACTGTGTGCCGATGCCACTGAGCAGTTGATTCAGTCAGATATGAACTGCGATGTAAGTTTTGAGCAGTCTGTAATAACCAAAAATACAACTATACCTGTACTGCTTACCGATAGTGCTTATAACGTATTGTCATACAGAAACTTAGAAGATGAAACATTGTCAAAGGAGGAACTTAGGGAACTTGCAATGACTTTTGCCTCAAAACACTCTCCAATTATAGTTGATTTGGGAGACGGAGACATTCAGTATATTTGTTATGGCAATTCTATTTTGTATAAAAAGATATTCCTGTTCCCAATAATTCAAATGTTGGTTTTGGCTTTGTTTGTATTTCTAATGGTGCTGTCCATTATATTTATTAAGAAATCAGAGCAAAATCAGGTATGGGTGGGACTGTCAAAGGAAACGGCACATCAGTTGGGAACGCCAATATCATCACTGATGGCATGGTTGGAGATTATGAAAGAGAAATATCCTGACGATGATAATTTCAAGGAGATGGATAAGGATGTAAACAGGCTGAATACTGTGGCAGGCCGTTTCTCTCAAATTGGCTCAAAGGCAGAACTTAAGGAGGAGTGCGTTAATGATGTTATTGAGCATCAGGTACAATATATTGGTTCAAGATTCTCAAAGAAAGTTAAAATTTCATGCACTTGTGACAGCAGATATATGGCAATGCTTAATGTGCCTCTGTTTGAGTGGGTAATAGAGAATCTTTGCAAGAATGCAGTTGATGCAATGGAGGGTACAGGGCATATTGACATATCGGTGACATCAGAGAACGGCAAAATTTTTATTGATATTCAAGATGATGGTAAGGGTATCGCCCTGAAAAACAAGAATAAAGTTTTCAAGCCTGGGTTTACAACAAAGAAGCGTGGATGGGGTCTTGGATTGTCACTTGTAAAGCGGATTGTGGAGGAATATCATCATGGAAAAATATTTGTAAAGTCCTCTCACATAGGCAAAGGAACGGTATTTAGAATTGAGTTGAATCAAATCCAATAAAAAATCTCCATTTTATTTGCTAATACAAGTATTTTGTTGTACTTTTGTGGGCAATTTTGTAAGGTATGGATAAAAAGTACTTTATTGAGTTAAGGTCATTGGAGGAATTTCCCGCTAAAATCCACTTTACAATAGGGAATGATTTTTTTGAAGAGGATGACAAACCTGATATTGAGGGTGGGCTGATTAATGCAGATATCACTGTAAGAAGGCTTGGAGAAGGGTTTGCTTTAGACATTGACATTAATGGCACACTTAAGGTTATATGTGACAGATGCCTTGGAATTGTGGAATTGCCGGTTGAAAATTCACTGGAGTTAAGGGTTGAGGATTCAGATGGAGTTGAAAGTGATGATGAAGACCTTGTGTATATGACATCTGAAGAGACAGGAGTTGATGTGGGTTGGACAATATATGAAATGGCACTTCTTGCATTACCAATTCAAAAGGTTCACAAAGATGGAGAGTGTGACAAAAGTATGATGAAGATACTTGACAGGTACAGTAAGAATGGAGATAATGATAAAGATGAGAGTACAGACCCGCGTTGGGACGCTCTTAAGGCTTTAAGGAAATAATAATTAAAAACTAAAATATTATGGCACATCCTAAACGAAGACAGTCAAAGACAAGAACATTAAAGCGTAGAACGCATGATGTTGCAGTTGCTCCAACAATAGCAATTTGCCCAAATTGTGGAGCCCCATATATCTATCATACAGTATGTGGAGCATGTGGTTATTATCGTGGTAAACTTGCAGTTTCAAAATCAGAAGAGGAAACAAAGTAGAGTAATGAAAGTTTTGACTTCAAATATTTATTGGTGGTGGCGCTTTAGTAATATCTAAAGGGTACCGCTATATATTAATTGAAGTTTACATAAAAGTCGGCAGGTATCCACCTTCCGACTTTTTTATTAAAATAAAAAGATTATGGTTAAAATTACAAAGAAAATTGTCTTAGAAGAAAACGATATGCCAAAATGTTGGTATAACGTACTTGCTGATATGAAGAATAAACCTCTTCCGTCACTTAATCCTAAAACAAAACAACCTATAACAACGGCTGATTTGGAGCAGATTTTTCCACCTTCAATTGCCCGTCAGGAACTATCAGAAGAGAGGTGGGTTGAGATTCCTGAAGATGTTTACAATTTGTACCGTATATACAGACCGACACCGCTTGTCAGAGCTTCAGGATTGGAAAAGGCCCTTGACACTCCTGCAAAAATATATTTCAAGAATGAGAGTGTAAGTCCCGTAGGTTCACATAAGTTGAATTCTGCAATACCTCAGGCTTATTTCAATAAGATTGACGGTACACAGCATATCACCACTGAAACAGGTGCAGGTCAATGGGGTAGTGCCATGAGCATTGCCTGTAAGCATTTTGGATTGGATTTGAAGGTCTATATGGTTAAGGTCAGTTATGAGCAAAAACCATTCCGTAAGGCTGTTATGAACACCTACGGAGCCAAAGTTTTTGCCTCTCCAAGCGATACCACTGAAATAGGAAGAAAAATGCGTGAGCAGTTTCCTGGTACGTCAGGAAGCCTTGGAATGGCAATATCAGAGGCTGTAGAGGAGGCAATAAAGAATCCGTTTACAAAATACACTCTTGGTAGTGTGCTTAATCATGTTATGTTACACCAGACTATTGTGGGTCTTGAGGCAGAAAAGCAGATGGAGATAGCAGGAGACTATCCTGATATTGTAATTGCATGTCTTGGTGGTGGTAGTAATTTTGGCGGTGTTTCCTTGCCTTTCTTACGTCATAATCTTGTTGACGGAGCAAAGACCAGATTTATTGCTGCAGAGCCTGCATCGTGCCCTAAACTTACAAGAGGTGTGTTCCAATATGACTACGGCGATACCGAAGGCTACACTCCGCTTATTCCTATGTACACTCTTGGTCATGATTTTGAGCCCGCAAGCATTCATGCCGGCGGTCTTAGATATCACGGAGCAGGTGCCATAATAAGCCAACTAAGAAAAGACGGTTATATTGAGGCGCAGGATGTTCAGCAACTTGAAACATTTGAGGCTGGTATCCTTTTCTCAAGAGCGGAAGGCATTATACCTGCACCAGAATCAACTCATGCCATTGCTGTTGCCATTAGAGAGGCATTAAAGGCAAAAGAGGAGGGCGTAGAGAAGACAATTCTCTTTAATTTGTCAGGTCACGGACTTATTGATATGATGTCATACGAAAAGTTCATGCACGGGCAACTTGAAAATTATGAAGTGCCTCAAAGCTTGATAGATAAGAATATAGAGGAAATTAAGGATTTGCAGCCTGCCAAATAAAAGGCTATCGTTTCTTTCTTTTATGTTTTGGTTTTGCCGCCGCGGCTTGTCTTAAGGTGTTTTTATCCTTAGGGTTGTAGATGTCATATCTGTCAG
Organism: Candidatus Enterocola sp.; assembly: GCA_045643245.1. Classification (GTDB taxonomy): domain Bacteria; phylum Bacteroidota; class Bacteroidia; order Bacteroidales; family Paludibacteraceae; genus Enterocola. Next base: position 26,524 of record JAZUKL010000014.1, on the reverse strand, counting down.
CAGGTCTGATTTTGTAGCAGTCAAGCAAACCTTTGAGCCTTGTTATTTCATTGTTGCTTATTTTATCAGGAGTGTACATAACTCCCTTTGATGCAGGTGTCAGAATAATTTGTTTCATTTTGTTGTTTTCATCAACATATATGGTCATTTCACTGCTCTCAGAAACATTTATTCCAACATATTCAACAGTGTCAGATGCAGCCCTTGTGGTTGTATCTGATTCTTCTTCAGCAAAATAAATGGAACGGGCGTTGCCGTCGACAAATATTTTGTCTAATTTGTTACTGTCAACATAGCAGGTTATCTTTTTGCCCGATATCTGATTGTATGCAATAGAATCATTCTTCATAAACATGAATGCTGAGCCGATTGTTTCAATTTTATTGACTTCGCCGTTCTTTGTATAAATAAGAATTGAATCTCCTGTTGATTGGTTTTTCCCTTGCCATGCAACAGGTGTCCCAAACATTCTGCCTATAGAGTCAGCAGTGCTGTAAAAAGTTGAATCGGCAATGCCTTGAAAATCCTTTCCCCAAGATTGAACATTGTAATAACCTTTAAGATTGGTTATGCTGTCATTCTTTATGTAAAACAAGGTGTCAGCGGTAGAGTATATGCTGTCAGTGTCATCAGGTTGAAATGATATAAGAGTGGCTTTTTTTATAACGTATGCGGAATCAACCGATTCATTATAGTAGGCATATCCTCCTGTCAATATAATGTTGTTTACTGTATCATTCATTACTACATTTGACAGTGCCTCTGCCTCTCCCAATGATTTCCTGTATTTTATGGTGTCTCCGGTAATATTATGACCGTCATGGTCCTTTAGTAAAGAGCGTTTGTATAATTCTGATATATCTTTGTCTGTATCATACCACCCTGATGTTGAGTATATTTCTGATTTGTCAAAATAGATGTTTGACGGACCTACAATTTTTGCAATATGGCTTTGTGTGTTGTATTTAAGAGTGTCACTAAGCAATTCCATATCCTTGTTTGTAAGGGATACTTTCTTTTGAAAAATAGCATCGTTTGACTTTGGGAAAAATGTACCGTTTACTGATTTAAGTACATTGGTGCTGTCAACAATGGTGCCGTGGTCAAAATAGTAACAGACATTGCGTAAACGATCATAATTTAGCGAATCGGTAAATAATGTGGCAGAACCGTTTTCAACCCTTATATTGCGGCGTAAACGTGCAAGTTTGGTATCTCCGTTGTAAAACAGGAAATCTCCATATACATAAATAGAGTCTCCCTGTATCATTCTTACATTGCTAAAGGCGTCAAGTGTGTTGGTCTTGCTGTAAAAGTATGCACTATCACAATACATTACAGCATTCTCATGTCTGAACTTTACATCTCCGTTTAGGATTTGGCAATCGGGAAGTCTGTCTTGGTCAAAAGTAAGGGTGTTTGAATGCTCAAGATAGATATTCTTTTTTTCTGCCAGCACAAAAACCGGTATCAGTGCAAGTGCTATAAGCGTGACTAACTGTTTTATGCCTATTGTTTTATCCATCCAGGGTATTGGAATTTGCAGTTTCTGTATTCAGGATTGATGTGGATATACATCTCTTTTTGTCTCTCTGCAATCCACGATTCAATAAGTTCCTTGTTTTTTGATGCGGTAACAATCTCCTTTAAGGCGTTAAAATCTTCTTTTGGAGTGGCTTTGTGGGCTTTTACCCTTGATTTGAGCCTGATAATACATACAAATTCCTTTCCTGCTTCATTTGTATAGATAAAAGGTTTTGATATTTCACCTATCTGTAATGAATATACCGCTTTTGCTATGTCGGCAGGTAACTGTTGTATCTGGAACTTATTTGAGGTGTTCTCTTGATTTATCATCAGTCCTTCATTCTCACGGCTTTCTTTGTCTTCTGAATATTTCAGTGCGGCTTCTCCAAACGTGATGTTCTCCGCTCTGATTTCATTGGCAATGCTGTCAAGTTTGACCATTGCCTCCTGTTTCTGTTGCCAACCTATTTTAGGTGTCATAAGAATATGACGGCAATTGACTTGGTCTGTCTTACGCTCAATAAGTTGTATGATATGGAATCCGAATTCTGACTCCACAATTCTTGAAACTTTTTTAGTGTCATACATTGAAAATGCCACATTGGCAAATTCAGGTACAAGTTTTCCTTTTGTCATAAATCCAAGTTCTCCGCCTTGCATTGCAGAACCTTTGTCTTCAGAGTACAATATTGCAAGAGTGGAGAATTGAGACTCTCCGCTTTCCACTTTCTCCTTAAATTCACGCAGTTGGCTTTTAACACGTTCCACTTCAGTGGCAGTAGGTGTCGGGGCGTATGAAATAATTTGAACTTCAACTTGTTCAGGTATGGTGGGAATACTGTCTTTTGGTAGTTCATTATAGAAACGTTCAACATCAGATGGAGTTATTGAGTATGAACTTGTAATCTTTTGTTGCATTTCCTGGACCAACAGTTGGTCTGCAACGGTGCGTTTCATCTCTTCTCTCATCTTTTCAATTGTCTTGCCAAAATACTCTTCCGCTTTTTCTTTTGACCCGATACGTTGGATAAAATATTTGATACGGCCTTCAACATTCTGTTCAATGGTGCTTTCAGACACGGCAACACTGTCTATCTTTGCTTGTGCAACAAAGAGTTTCTGTAATGCAAGCTGTTCAGGAATAACACAATAAGGGTCTCCGTTAACATCCTGTTTTTCATATTTGTATCGGAGTATTTCAGTCTCAATTTCAGATTTTAGAATGGCTTCATCGCCAATAATCCAAATCACCTCATCAATCACTTTGCCTTTTGCTGATGCCGCCGTCGATACCAACATAAACAATAATGTAAAAATCAATATGTTATGAAACCTATTCATTGTAAAGTTTCAGTTTTCCGTTTTTAACGGCACTTTTGTACAGTTCATCATGGAATTGATTGATATAGTCAAATTTCTGTCTGTTTGTAATGATGTTCATAATGTCAGACTCAACCAATTCAAGTGGTTGTGGTGTTCCTGCCAAGCATAAACCTGTTATTTTCAAATAGTAGGTAAAGTCTGTTGTCTGTTGAACCACAGTTCCTCTTGACAGTATCGGGTCAGTGGAATCAATAGGTTTTTCAAGCAAATCAGACATTTTGTTGTATGGAACCCAGGCATCAAGAAAAAACTGATAGGATACAGCATGTTGGGTGCAATATAACATTATCTTATCCAAATTCTCATCATTTATTTCCTTTAACAGTTTTGATAAGTTTGCCTGGTTTGGTTCTGTTGATGACAACTTTATGAAGATGCCTTTTGCTACAGGCTCTGAAAGCAGGAATTTATCCTTTTGACTATTGTAAAAATTATATATGGAATCATCAGAAACAGGCTCTACATTCTGAGAAGTCATTTTCTTAAGGTATTCACTGATAATGAGTTCCCTTCTGTAGCTTTCAACTAGTGAATTAATTTCATCAGTGTTGCCTACATTGCTCATGGCTTTGTCAAAAAGAAGTCTGTCAACAGCCCATTTCTTTTTATAACTCTCAATAAAGTTAATGCTGTCACTGCCGGAAAGGTTGGCTGGCATTGCTTCTTCAATGTCTTCTACATACAGAACATCTCCGTTTAGTTCCATTGCAGGTGTCTTGTCAAAATCAAGCGATATGGACTTTTGACACGATGTCAAAGCCAATGCAATTATTATGGCAGGAACCAGTGCTGATTTCATTTTACAGTCTTGAGAACATCAGAGTATATTTCCACAGGATACTTAGCCTGTAGACGCTTAATCCATTCCGCTTCAACAACTGACTGATAATCACTTAAAACGGGACCTTTGATATCTTTGTATGTTTCAGGAGCGTTTACAAGTTTTCCCGTAACAAATGATTCAGGATACTTTTTGTTTTCAGGTAAGGAACCTTTTTTGAATACAAAGTAATCAACATATGGATTCTTGCCTTCTGCAAAAACGCCTCTCTCAAGTTTTACATATTTTTTGCCGTCAATATTAAGGTTTACAAGGCAGTCATACGCTGATTCAAAGGTTGTTGTCTTAAGCATTTTTTTAGCACGCTTCATGGTGTTTTTATCAACACAATGAACAATTATTCCCTTATAACGTGGAGCGTTCCACTGATACTTGTCCTTATGCTCAATAAAGTACCTGCGTAAGCCTGCTGTGTCCTTTGCCGCCTTGTTCCAAATCTCAATTTGGCTTATGTTGAACATCAGTATTCCGTCCTTGTATTCTTTCATAAGAAGCCCAAACTCAGGATATTTATTCTCAAGATTCTTATTCTCATAGTCATAAAGAGTTGAGTTGAAGAAAACATCCAATGTGTCAGCACCTATGTTTGTATTCTTTTCAAGGAATTTATTAAGGTCATCTTTTGTCAAAACAACATTGGCAAAAGTGGCAAGAGTATCGCCGTTATTGACCACTTTGAAATTGTATCCTAACTTCAGTTTGTTGATGAAACTGTCTGTAATCATAGATGCACGCTCATCGCCTTTTATTCTGCTTAGAATAAACTTCTTCATTTCATCTTTTGAATCAAGAGGCTTTTTCTCAATAAGCATTATTATATGCCAACCGTACGATGCCTCAACAGGTGCGCTTATGTCATCAGGGTTCTGAAGTGCAAAAGCGGCATTTTCAAACAGTTCGTTTGTCTTGCCTGTTGTTATCCAAGGCAATACGCCGCCATTGCGTGCATTGCCGTCATCAGAGTATTTTGACGCGGCGTCAGAGAAATCTATTTTACCAGCCTTTAAGTCATTGTAAATATTGTAGACAACATTCTTCAGACTGTCTTTTTGGTTTTGAGAGTAATCCTCCCTAATGCGTTTGAAAATATGAGCCACTTTCACCTGTCCACGGCTTGGACGTAGTGCGTTTACCTTGATAATGTGGTAACCGAACATGGTTCTTATTGGGTTTGAATAACCCCCTATAGGAGTGCTGTATGCGGCAATTTCAAAAGGATATACAGTGTTCAAACCTGTTATCCAACCAATTCTTCCGTCTCCTCCCTTCATTGAAGGGTCTTCTGACATAGATGCCGCAACGTCTTCAAACTTCTCTTTTTTCAGACGTTTGAGAGCCTCTTGGACTTTTTTCCAAGCGTTAACGGTGTCTCCGTTTGACTCAACTCTAAACAAAATGTGGCTTACATCAACATCTGCCTGCAATCTTTCATATTGCTCATCAACAAGTTGGTCAATTAACTGTTGGTCAGTTAAATAAGGTTGAATAAGCTGCTCTCTGTATCCTGTAAGTTCCTTTTGGAAACTTTTTACAGTATCCATTTGGCGTGAGTATGCCTCCTGAACCTTTAACTTAAAGTTAATGAAGCGGGTTGTGTATTCGTCAAAGTCAATTTTTGTACTGTCATCAACTGCATTTTTATGATAATAGTACTCAAATTCCTGCTTTGAAATCTTCTTGCCTGCTATCTTCATTACAGTTTGACTGTATGCGGATAGGGCAATCAATGCAGAAAAAATAAAAATAATTGTCTTTTTCATGTTTTTATTCTCCTCTTGAATAATTTGGTGCTTCTTGTGTTATTGTAACATCATGAGGGTGATTTTCCTTTACACCTGCAGCGGTGATTCTGGTGAATTTAGCGGTTTCATGTAGGGTAGGAATATCTTTTGCACCACAATATCCCATACCGGCTCTAAGACCGCCTATAAGCTGATATACAACTTCAAACAGAGTGCCTTTGAATGGTACTCTTGCTACAATTCCTTCCGGAACAAGTTTCTTGATGTCCTCCTCCATATCTTGGAAGTAACGGTCTTTTGAACCTTTTTGCATAGCCTCCAATGAACCCATGCCTCTGTATGACTTAAACTTCCTGCCGTTGTAAATAATTGTGTCACCAGGCGATTCCTCAACACCTGCAAGCAGAGAGCCTGCCATAATACAACTTGCACCTGCGGCAAGAGCCTTGACAATATCACCTGAATAGCGTATGCCTCCGTCTCCAATTAGAGGCACGCCTGTGCCTTTAATGGCATTTGCAACATCATAAATTGCAGTAAGTTGCGGTACTCCTACACCGGCAATGACACGGGTTGTGCATATTGAGCCTGGTCCAATGCCCACCTTTACGGCATCGGCGCCTGCCTCAACAAGAGCCTTAGCGGCGGCGGCGGTTGCAATGTTTCCAACAACAATGTCTATCTGAGGGAAACGCTTTTTAGCCTCCTTAAGTGTGTCTATTACACCTTGTGAATGACCATGTGCAGTATCAATGACTATGGCGTCAACGCCCGCGTCAACAAGAGCCTGCATACGCTCAAAAGTATCGTATGTTACACCTACACCTGCGGCAACTCTTAGTCTGCCTTTGGAATCCTTGCAAGCCATAGGTTTGTCTTTAGCCTTTGTAATATCCTTGTATGTTACAAGACCAACCAATTTGCCTTCTTTGTCAACAACAGGCAGCTTTTCAATCTTGTTCTCTTGAAGAATCTTTGCAGCAGCCTCAAGGTCAGTGGATTGGGTTGTTGTAACCAAATGGTCTTTAGTCATGACATCTTCAACACGCTTGTTCATGTCGCTCTCAAAACGCAAGTCACGGTTTGTAACAATGCCTACAAGTGTCTTGTCCTCATTTACTACAGGAATACCGCCTATGTGAAACTCCTTCATCAGGCGTAGGGCGTCACCAACAGTCTTGCCTTGAAGAATAGTTACAGGGTCATATATCATGCCGTTTTCAGCACGCTTTACAGTATGCACCTGACGAGCCTGTTCCGCTATTGACATGTTCTTGTGTATCACCCCGATACCACCTTCCCTGGCTATTGCAATTGCAAGTTTGGCCTCAGTAACGGTGTCCATTGCGGCTGAAACAATAGGTGTCTTAAGCTCAATGTTTCTGGAAAACTTGGTTGTGAGGTTTACATTTCTTGGAAGTACCTGTGAATAGGCAGGAATCAATAGGACATCATCAAATGTGAGGCCGTCCATAACTACTTTATCTGAAATGAATGACATATTGTTGAAGTGTTTTATGAGTTAATATATTAAGGTGCAAATATACTCATTTTTTGTCAAAGTACAGCAATTTCATTGAATAAAAAAATTGTAACGGAATTGAAACTAAAATGTAATTGTTTGGAAAACTATTTGAAAAGGTTTTGAAAAGTTTTGAAGTTTTTTATGACATATATGTCAGTTTTTGTATGAAAGTGTGTCACAATTCAAATTACGGCACTACATTTGCACTGTGAAAGATGAAGCAAACGTGCTTCAAAAAGAGAGTTGAAAAATTAAATGTTTAACCTGTTAAATGTTTAAAGTTATGTACAATTATGAAATTAATTATCGTGGAAAGGTTGACACAAAGATGTTTGACCGAATTTTCGCAAAACGCAAATAAAGTGGGGAAGCGCCCATTTTAATTAGGTGCGAAAAAAGTAATGAAGGAGTGGCTTAACAAGGCTGCTCCTTTTATTTTTAGTGAGAGTTATTTTATTGAGAACTCACAACCGCAGTATAATTGGTTGTAGAACCCGTTTTCAGCAAGAAGTATTCTACGGCGTTCCTGAAGTCCGTCCTTACGCCAATTCTTAGCCCAAAATACCATTCCATTATATGGCTCAACGGCTTTCAGACCTGCTTTTTCTATTTGTTCAAGACTTTTCCAACGTGACGATGCCAAAGTTGTGGCAATAAGGTTTATTCCCATTTCTGCGGCAATCTCTGCTGTACGCCTTAACCGCATATCAAAACATAATTGACATCTGGCACCCCTCTCCTTATCAGTTTCATGCCCTGTTACACATTGTAGCCATGCCTTATGGTCATAATCACCGTCAATGACTTCAACTCCAAGTTTTGAGGCGTACTTGGTAAGTTCATTTTTGCGTATTTCGTATTCCTCTGCTGGAAATATATTAGGATTATAATAAAACAGTACAGGCTTATATCCGTTTGCAAGCAGCCACTCAAGAATAGGGGCGCTGCACGGAGCACAACAACAATGAAGAAGAACTCTTATTTTGATAAATACAGAACGCATAAATGGTGCATAAAGTTGTTAAAATAAAAGAGACTCACCATATAAAACAGTGGTGAGTCCTTTTATTACGATAATATCAGTTATTAGAACCAACGTACATAGCAGAAATCCATACGGTGTGGCAGGTCTGCGTTCTTTGGGAACAGACGGAATGCACACTTGAATGAACCACTGCTCTTAGGTCCGTTTACAAGTTGATATGTAACCTTTGTACCCTCTGTCTTAACAATCTTGAACTCAAGGGTGCGGAACAGTTTGTCAACGCCGTCAACCATTTGTGTGGCAACATATTCAACGCCAAAGCTGTTTACAAGGCTTGGGTCTTTTACGTCAATTGTAATTCTGCCCTCGTAATTGGTTGATTGAGTGATAGTTGTAGCGTTCTGGTCAGAGAAGTAGATATCACAGATTTCAATATCATCCCATACAGAAGCCACTTTCTCTTTCCAAGCAACTATCTCTTTTGCCTTTGCAAAGTTGTTTGCCTTAAGAGACTTGCTGCGTTTACCCTCCTTGTTGTAGAAACGCTCAATGTAGTCATCAAGCATACGCTTTGTTGTATAAGTTGGAGTAATCTTTGCAAATGAGTTCTTTATGTACTGAATCCAACGTGGTGAGAAACCTGATGAGTTGAAGTCATAGAACAAAGGAACTATCTCATTCTCAAGCATTGAGTAGATGGTTGCGGCATCAAGTTGGTCTTGATGTGGCTGGTATGTATAGGTGCGTTTGTCTGTCAAAGCCCAACCTGCACCTTCCTTATAACCTTCATACCACCATCCGTCAAGAACAGAGAAGTTAAGAACACCGTTCATCTGAGCCTTTTCACCTGATGTACCTGATGCCTCAAGAGGACGGGTAGGTGTATTCAACCAAATATCAACACCTGATATAAGTTTCTTTGCAAGAGCCATATCGTAGTTCTCAAGGAAGATAACCTTGCCAAGGAACTCAGGACGGCGTGAAATTTCAATAATGTTTTGTATCAACTTCTGACCACCTGCATCAGCCGGGTGGGCCTTACCTGTAAATATGAACTGTACAGGACGATTAGGATTGTTTACAATCTTATCAAGGCGTTCAAGGTCAGTGAATAGCAGGTGAGCACGTTTGTATGTTGCAAATCTACGACCAAAACCTATTGTCAATGCGTTAGGATTGATTTTGTTCATGAGCTTGACAATACGTGAAGGGTCACCCTGATTCTTTAGCCAACTCTGAGCGAATTGGGTTTTGATGAATTCTATAAGATTGCCCTTAAGTTGAGTACGTATCTTCCAAATCTCTTCATCAGGAACATTGTAGATGTTCTCCCAAATTGAAAGATTTGATTGGTCTGAATAGAATTTGTCTCCAAAGTATTTGGAATGAAGTTGCTTCCACTCTTTAGCAGCCCATGTGCCGTAGTGAACACCATTGGTTACCCAACTTACATGCAACTCCTCAGGGAAGTAACCGTCCCAAGTCTTCTTGAACATATTTTGAGAAACCTTACCGTGGAGCCAGCTTACACCATTAACCTCTTGGCATGTGTTGCAGGCAAATACGGTAACTGAGAATTTCTCTGTAAGGTCACCCGGAACCTCACGACCCATATTCATAAAGTCTGACCATGAAAGTCCAAGTTCAGTAGCAAAGCCGTTCATATAGTGTTGGAACATTTGCTCATCAAACTTGTCATGTCCGGCAGGAACAGGAGTGTGAGTTGTAAACAAGCCTGTTGCTCTTACAACCTCAAGTGCCTCATTGAATGAAAGTTTGTCTTCTTTCATATAGTCAAGCAAACGCTGAACATTAAGGAATGCGGCGTGACCCTCATTGCAGTGGTAAATGTCTTTCTTAATGCCAAGAGCGTTAAGAGCATAGATACCGCCTATACCAAGAAGAATCTCTTGTTTCAAACGATGCTCATTATCACCACCATAAAGATGATATGTAAGGGTTCTGTCCTGTTCACTGTTCTGCTCAATGTCAGTATCAAGAAGAATCAACTGTACACGACCTACATTTACTCTCCAAAGGTTAGCATAAACATTACGTCCCGGATAAGGAACTGCAATAGTAATTGCCTTGCCCTCTTTGTCAGTAATTTGTTCAATAGGAAGAGTGTCAAACATTTGTGCGTCATAAACGGCAATTTGCTCACCGTTCATTGACAATGATTGTGTAAAGTATCCGTAACGATATAGGAATCCCACGGCAACCATATCTACGGCACAGTCACTTGCCTCTTTCAAGTAGTCGCCGGCAAGAACTCCAAGACCGCCTGAATAAATCTTTATTACTGATGTAAGACCATACTCCATTGAGAAATAAGCAACAGAAGGAACGGATTTAACAGGCTTTACTGCCATGTATGCCTTGAAATCATTGTAAACGTCATTCATCTTGTTCATGAATGCAGTGTTCTTTGCAAGGGCTGCATAATCTTCGCCTTTAAGTTTTTGGAGAAGAAGAACAGGGTTTCCCTGGCACTCGTTCCAGAGTTGGGGATTCATCTCTGTAAAGAGGTCAATAGCCTCATCGTTCCATACCCACCATAGGTTTTTGCTTAGCTCCATTAACTTTTGGAACTCCTTAGGAACTTGGAATTTTACTGTTACGGGGCGCCAATTAGGGTAATTGGCATTGCTTACTTTTAGTTTCATTGTATAAAATTATTTGATAAAATTAGTTATTCAGTAATTATTGGGTTACAAAGTTAAATTTTTTTACTTAAAAAAACATATTTTTATAAAAAAAATGAACAATTAAAATATCAACCGATACAGAAATGTTACAAAAAAACTACTTTATTCCGTTTCGTTTAAGCAAAGCGTCAACCGTAGGTTGCTTGCCACGGAAATTCAAATAAAGGGTCATAGGATTGACAGTACCGCCTGCTTGAAGCAGTTTTTTGAATCCGTTTGCCGTATCCTTGTTCAACACGCCTTTCTCTTTGAACAGTGCAAATGCGTCAGCATCAAGCACTTCCGCCCATTTGTAACTATAGTATCCGGCTGCGTATCCTCCTGAAAATATATGCCCGAATGATGTGCTTACACAAGTACCCTTAAGCGTTGGAATAAGTGTTGTCCTTGCACATGCCTTGCGTTCAAAATCCTCCACACTTTCTGTTTTTGAGGCTTTCCAACCGCTTTCAACAGTATGCCAAGCCATGTCAAGATAACCAAAGTTCAGTTGTCTTATGCAGGCGTATGCCACATGATAGTTTTCAGCATCGCGGAGGCGCTGAATAAGGGAAAGAGGAATCTTTTCACCACTCTGATAGTGAACGGCAACATCATTAAGGAAACACTCCTCGTATGCAAAGTTCTCCATAATTTGGGATGGAAGCTCCACAAAATCCCTATAGACATTTGTTCCGCTCAGTGATTTGTATTTGGTGTTGGCAAGCATTCCGTGAAGTGCATGCCCAAATTCATGCAACAGAGTGGTGACCTCACTGAATGAGAGCAGAGAAGGGGTGGAGTCTGTAGGAATGCTGAAATTTGTAACAATTGATATGAAAGGGGCTTGTCTTATGCCGTTCTCCTTATATTCACCACGGAACTCAGTCATCCAAGCACCTCCCTGTTTGCCCGCACGAGGAAAAAAGTCAGCGTAAAATGTTGCAACATAGTTATCTGCACTGTCAGTAACATCATAAACCTCAACATCTTTATGGTAGCGGTCAATTTTATTGTTTGGAGTGAACTTAAGCCCGTAAAGTTTTCCTGCAAGTGCAAAAACACCGTCTTTAACTTTGCTCAATTCAAAGTAAGGCTTAATCATACCCTCATTTATGTTGTATTTCTCATCCTGAAGTTTCTCACTGTAATATGCCCAATCCCAAGGCTCAATTGTAAATGTGGAATCGGCTGACAACTTGCGTGCGTAAGCCGTCAACTCCTCCAATTCCTGCTTAGCCACAGGCATATAGTTGTCATAAAGATTGTCAAGCAAACTATAAACATTTTGTTTGTTTTCAGCCATTGTACGCTCAAGTTTTTGGTCGGCAAAACACTGTTTCCCCATTATTTGAGCCATTTCAAGGCGCTTGTTTACAATTTTCTCAACTATTTTAGTGTTGTCATTATTCCCACCCTTGTTGCCTTTGCTGTTGTATGCAATGTAAATCCTCTTTCTAAGTTCACGGTTTTCGGCAAATTTCATAAACGGAAAGAAACTTGGCATGCTTAAGTTAAAAAGATAACCATCTTCCCCTTTCTCTTTAGCCAACTGCGATGCCGCCGCAAGCACATAGTCAGGCAGCCCTGCAATTTCTTCAGGCTTTGAAAGTGTCATGGAGAAGGAATTGGTCTCCCTCAAGACATTTTGCCCGTACTGTAGCGTCAAAGTGCTCAGTTCTGTAGATAGTTTGGCAAAACGCTTTTTGTCCTTTTTGTTAAGATTTGCACCTGAACGGACAAAAGAAATATATGTGTCTTCAAGCAGTTTCAGGTCTTCTGCATCAAGATTCAGATTGTCTTTTCCCTCATAAACACACTTAACACGCTTGAATAACTTTTCATTCTGCATTATTTCATTGCTCTTTTGAGTAAGAATAGGACTGTATTTGCTTGCAAGTGCGTCAAGGGTGTCATTTGTCTCTGCCTCAGTAAGATTAAACAGAACGGAGGTTGTTCTGTCAAGTATCTCCGATGAGTTTTCAAGTGCAACAACAGTGTTCTCAAATGTAGGCGGCTCAGTATTGTCAGTAATTGCCTTGATATTGTCATCTTGCTGTTTCAAACCCTTTTCAAACGCTTCCTCATAATCTTTGCTCTCTATTTTTGAGAACTCAATGAATCCCTTGTCAAGAAGCGGATTTCCGTTCATAGCCATAATACAGTTAATAAAAAGTCCTATAAAAAAAAGTCTTGTCTTCATAAATCATCTTGCCCCGATGCTGGAAACGCTGGTTATCCCTTCAATTTTCTGCAGGTTGTAGTAAAGTTTCTGAAGGTCACTTGTTTGGCTTACATAGATGCTGACATTCATTTGGAATACACCGTCAGCAGTCTCAAAAGAGATTTTCTCTATATTGGCATCGTTGGCTTCAGATATGGTTCTTACAATATCATGAACCATTTTCTTTCTGTCAATCCCCCTTATGTCAAATTGAGTTGCAAAAAGAGGCTGCTCAGCGTTATTCTTGTTTCCGTTACCTATCCAAGGAACAAGTTTCATCAGAGAACTCTTCACACCCTTTGAAGATTTTTCTGATTTAATGGCACCGCTTTTCTTCAGTGCAAAAATTATCTTGTCCTTTGCCCTTGCTGTGGTGACATACTTAAGCCACTCCTCTTTAGGAGCCTGTTTCTCAGCCGTAAGTATCTCAACCTGGTCACCACTGTGAAGTTCATAGTTCAGAGGCACAAGTTTGTTGTTTACTTTTGCACCAATTGCGTGATAACCTATGTCAGAGTGTATTAAAAAGGCAAAATCAAGAGCGGTAGCCCCTGCTGAAACAGACTTTATCTCACCTTTTGGAGTGAATACATAAAATTCAGACTCATGCTCTGAAATCTTGAAAGATTCAAGAAAGTGCATGGCATCTGTATCGGGGTTCTTAAGTAACTCATTTACAGTGTTTAACCACTCTTCAATCTTACTCTCTGAAGTGCTGTAGTCCTGTTTGTAGTTCCAGTGGGCGGCAAGACCTTTCTCCGCAATATCGTCCATACGATGCGTACGAATCTGCACCTCAATCCAATACCCCTCAGGTCCCATAACCGTAACATGCAGAGCCTCATATCCACTCTGTTTAGGATTGCTCAACCAATCCCTTGTGCGGTTAGGGTGAGGCTTGTATATTTCAGTTATGGTGTTATATATTTTCCAACATTCAAGTTTTTCATCCGCTCCATCGGCAGGCTCAAAAACAATTCTGGAGCCAAGAATGTCATAAACCTCATCAATGGTTATTTTCTTTGCCTGCATCTTCTTGTATATGGAATATGGGGATTTAATCCTCATTTTCATATCAAAATTGATACCTTCCTCCTCAAGTCTTGTTGTTATAGGCTCCTTGAACTTGTTGTACAGTTCAATTCTTTTGTCTCTCTCCTTGTCAAGTTTCTCCTGAATGAACTTGTATTCAATAGGAAAGTTGTACTTAAAACAGAGGTCTTCAAGTTCTGTCTTTATTGAGAAAAGTCCAAGTCTGTGGGCAAGAGGTGCGTATATGAATTCAGTCTCCTCTGCAATCTTCAACTGCTTGTTGGTGGATTCCTTGTCAAGTTCCCTCATGTTAACAAGTCGGTCAGCAATCTTTATAAGAATAACCCTGATGTCTTCTGACATAGAGATTACAAGTTTGCTCATGTTCTCAGATTGCTCCTGTGCCTTCTCCCCAAAAATTCCGCCTGAAATTTTCTCCATTCCCTCAACAATTCTGCCAACACTCTCACCAAAGATGTCTGTAATGTCATCAATGGTGTAGTCAGTATCTTCTGTAACATCATGCAGAAGTGCCGCACAGATAGATGTGGAGCCAAGTCCTATCTCCTTGCAACACACCTGAGCCACAGCCAACGGATGATAAATGTAAGGCTCGCCGGATATACGCCTGATACCTTCGTGAGCCTTTTTAGCAAAATTGAATGCCTTAATTATAACATCCTTCTTTTTGCTGTGACGTGATGCCATATAATCATCAACAAGGCTGTAAAAAGCCTTGTTGATTTGTTCTTCCTCTAATTTCAGTCTCTCTTCCTTGTTCATTTAAGTTCAGGAGTTCAGGAGTTCAGGAGTTTAGGAGTTCAGGATTTTTGGAGTTTACCATTCTGCAAACCTTGGTGTCTTGAACGTATCTCCTCTGGTTTTGAACCTTATTGTAAGCAAAAGTTCATGAGTTCCCTTGTTGTATTTGTTCAGTTGAGTCAAATTATAGTCATACGCATAACCAAGGCGTACATAGTCAGTAATGTTAAACCCAATATACGGAACAATGCTCTCTGATTTGAAACAATCGCTCATTCTGTAAGCCGCACCAAACCAAAGCAGTTTTGTGTATTGAACGGTAAAGTTGATTTCTTCATTGAAAGTGATTCCGTCAGAATGGAATGCAAGTCCCGGAATCAAATCCCAATACCTGCCAACCTCAAATTTATACTTTGTATATACATAATAGTTGATACTTGGGAATCTTAGGTCCTGCTTATAGAAATAACTTTGAATATTTGTAAGTGAAGCACCTATAATCCAATTTTGCAGACAATATTCCAAACCAAAGTTGAATGTAGGTCTTACTTTTGTATCCTTGTCATAATATTCAGTAGGGTCATTCGGATTTTCATATATGTTCCCCGATGCGTTGTATTGGCGTATCTGGGCACCTGCCGCAATACCAAATGACAAAGATTGGTTTGAACCTGTCTTCAAGTGGTATGCGTAATTGATGACTGCATTGTAGGATTGCAGAGGACCAAACTTATCGTATGTTACAGACAAGCCGAAACCTGAATTAATACTTGGTGCAAGCATGTCAAAATTCAACAGACCTGTAGTTGGTGCACCCTCAAAACCAAGGAATTGGTGTCTTGCAACCATTGTAATATTGCCGAATATTGACGCTCCCGTTGCTGCAGGATTATAGTGGGTTCTGGTAAGTTGGTAATTACTTATTTGTACATCACTTTGTGCTAGCAACGATGCCGGAACTATCAGCATCAAACCTACTATATATTTGATTTTTCTCATAATCTATAATAAATTATTAATTTAATCACTGTCCACTGTCCACTGTCAATTCTCAATTATCTTAAATGTTGTTCTACGGTTAAGCCTATGCTCTTCTTCTGTTACTGCATTTGCAATAATCGGTCTTGATTTGCCGTAGCCTTTCCAAGAGAGGCGGTTACTGCTTATTCCGTTTGCAACAAGATATTGGACAACGCTCTTTGCTCTTGCTTCGGACAGTTTTTGATTGTATTCCTCTGTTCCACGTAAATCAGTGTGAGAGCCGAATTCAAGTTTTAGCGTAGGATTTGAGTTTAGCAGCATAATGATTCTGTCAAGCGATGTTCTGGAGTCAGAAGTCAGTACTGAACTGTCAAAATTATAGTAAATCTCATTCAGCACAATTTCATGATTTTGAGAATATGCACCTGTAATGCCTTGATTTGCAGGGTTATATGAACTTGAACTGATTGAAGCCAAATCAAAGTTGTTGTTATCTCCGTCACCCTCCTTATATATAAAAGGTCTGCTGCTTATTGACAGGAAGTTAGGCTTGTTAACCTTAACCTGATACTCTTGTCCGTTCTCAAGTTCCGTAAACAGGTATCTTCCTGAAATGTCTGTCTTTGTCTGCTGAATCTTCTCTCCGTTTTTGTAAAGGAAAACATCTTCATTAATGAAAGGCTCGTTGGTTTCAAGGTCATAAACCCTTCCGCTTATTGACATGGCGGTTTGAGACAGGTAGAAATCCTGTTCAACAGGGAATGTACCTATTGTGCTTTTTTCAGATTTGAACATTGCCATATCTGACAGATAACCCACTTGGCTTGCAAGCAGTTTATAGAAGTCACCTGCTTCAATAAAGGCGTAGTAATATCCGTCAATATCTGAAGTTACAGTTTGTGTTTTTCCCATTCCGTTAATTACAACTTGCGCTCCGTCAAGCGGTTCGTTGGTCTTTTTGTCATAGACATGACCCGATACCATCATACTTGAGAATATGCCCTCAAATCTGTAGATGTCATCATTAGTCTCTTTGTTTCTGCTGCTTACAAGAAATGCCTCGTCAGCCTTTTCAGATACAATAAGATTAATGTCATCAAATGAAGAGTTTACAGGTCTCATCAGATTTTGCACACCTGAGATTGCCGCTCCGTCAATTTGTGCAGAGTAGAGGTCATAGCCTCCAAATCCCACTTGGTTATCTGATGCAAACACAAGTGTGTTGCCAACTACATACGGGAATGCCTCATTACCGGGTGTATTTACAATGGCACCTGCGTTTATAGGCTTGCGGCTCCATTTGCCGTTTTCATTTTTTTCAATGTACCAAATATCTGTTCCGCCATAACCGCCTTTATAGTTGGATGTAAAATACATACGGCGACCATCAGGCGATAGGGCAGGGTGAGTTGCATTTGTGTGGCGGTTGCCTATGTGCAGCACACCTTTGTTTCTCCATTTGCCTTTTTTGTAAACTGACTTGTAGATAAAGTAGTTTTCATCTTCGTTGCTTAAGCAACGGCTGTAATATAGAATGTTGTTTAAGGTGTCAATTGCAAATGTACCGATGTTCTGACCCTTTTTCTGTTTAATCATATTGTCAACAGGACGTGAAGATGTATATTGGTCATTATGGTCAGAGTAGTACATCTTACTTGTAACATTCTTGTTGGTTGTTGTATTGGCGGCATACATAATGCCGTTTTCATAATAACCTATGCCATATTCTGAGCCTGTTGTGTTTATGCCGTCAAGAGGCTGCTCAGGCGATATAGGGTTTTTGGCATCGTGTTTCATTGCAAAAGAGCATGCCTCTTTAAGTTTTTGTGTGCGTTTGTCACTTGGATTCAATCTTTCATACTCTTCAAACGCAGCCCTTGCACGCTTGTATTCTCCCATCTTCTGAAGATTCTTTCCGTATAACATATATGCTTCAGCATTGTCATAGCCTGAAAGAATGGCATCGCTGATGAATTTTACGGCATTTTCAGGCTCATTCAAATATGAGTGGCACTCTCCAATCTTGTACTTGGCGTATGCAACCCTTTTCTTTGCACTTTCTGATGTTTTTGTGCTGTCCTTCAGCGTGCTTTGATACTTGATTATGGCATTGGCATAATCGTGTCTTTGAAATTTGGCATCGCCGGAACTGTTATTGGCAAAAACCGTTGAACAAGCGGCTAATGCAATGCCAAGAAATATATATCTGTTTGTCTTCATAGTTGAGCCTCCTTATCTTTCTACTGTTACGGTACTCTTTATTGTAACCTCCTCATTGTTTTGGTCTATAAGTTTTACAACATATAGATATACGCCCGGATTGACAAATTTTCCGTTGTGCTTGCCGTCCCAACCGTTGTCTCCTGAATAAATCAGAGTGCCCCAGCGGTCAAACACCTCAATGTAGTAGTCTGCAAGGAAAATGTCATTCACCCCGTCTCCGTTAGGTGTGAATATGTTAGGGAACTTATCTACGGTTATAACTTCCGATGCTGTGGCGTTCCATACACAACTGTTTGATTCAGTGACTTTTACCCCAAATGAATTGGTTGTGGTTCCGTAAGGGAATTTCTTAACCTTGCAGGTGTTGTCAGTCTGATTTTCAGCCAAGATACCGTCATTCATATCAAAAGTGTAAGAAACAAAACCAGGAGTGGCGGTCAGTGTTACAAATCTGCCGCTTACCATAGGTGTAGGTACGGTTACGTCCAAATCTACGGTCTGCTGAGGATAAATGGTTATGTATGTTGGTGTTACATCTTCTTCTATTATAGCGGTGCAATTTGCGTCACTTAAGGCTGTAAGTGTGTATGAAGCGGTTTGGGTAGGAACAATCCGCCTTGTCTCAACCACATTTATTGTGGATTCATCTCCACCAGGATAGGTGAAGTTGAAAGGAGCGGTGCCTTTGAACTGAATGGTTATATCTGTAGAGTCTCCCTCACACAGGAATTTCTTTCCGGCATCAAGAATTGCACTTGGACGAGGCAATACTGATATCTGCAACTCATTTGATTTTACAGAACCGCATTGATTTGTGGCTTCAAGTTGAAGAACCCTTTTGTCATCATCAAGTGTGTACAGGTACTCAAAATCCTTAGCGGTGCCGACGTTTATACCTCCAAGTGTCCAAACATATTTTGTAATGGCAGGGTTTGCTTCAATTTCAGGTGAGACTGTCATAGAAGATCCGTCACAAACAGGGTTTGTTGCATTCAGATGTACTGTTTTTGGCAAATCGCCTGTCTGCTCAACTGTAAACTCCTTGAAAGCCCCAAGTGTGCATGCTCCACGATAGAACTCAATTCTGTAAGCACCTTTGCCTAAGCCTGATACAGTGATGTAGTCATCGCAGTCAAATCCAAGGCTGTCAATAGGATACTCTATAGAAGGTTCATGACAACCTTGCTTAAACAGGGTATCCCAACCGCAAGGAACCGTTTTTGTCTCTCCCGTTTCAGGGTCTTCCTCTTCACAATATTTTGTTTTTCTGAGTACAGGATGGAACTTGTTGGACTGTTTGTAGTCAGATACAGGCATTTCATACTGTTCTGTAATGTAAAACAACTTGACAGAGTAATAGGTTGCAGTATCGGCAGGGTCAACAAATTCAGTTCTGCCTTTTACAGTGAATTTCACCGATGCACTCTTGTCCTCTGAACATACAACGGTGGCGGCAGGTTTCTTTTCAGGGTCTGCTACCGTTATTTCTTCAGGCGAACCTATTGTAATGGTGTCTGCTGTCTGCTTGCAACCATTATAATCTGTTACTGTGGCAATGTATCTTCCCGTAGGCAGGTCAGTGAACATACCTGTGTTGTTACCTGCGGTATAAGGAGTGTCAATGTTTCTGATGGAATACAGGTATGGCAGTTGTCCGCCTGTCGCCTCTCCAAAAATCTTACCTGTTGCACTGCCAAAGCAGGTTGCATCGTTGCTGTTTGGTAAATAGGAAAAAGGTATAAGCGGAGCGGCTACCTCAAATTCATCAGAATAAGCGGTTTCTCCGTCTGCATCAGTAAGTTCTATGGCAAATTTACCTGCATAGAGTTTTGAAACGGCTATGTTTCTGTTTGTTATTGAAACAAAACCTGCATCTTTTGCATCTATAACATCATGACAAACGGCTGTAAATGCTGGTTCTCCACCAATAATAACAAAATTTGCAACACCTGTAGTGTCTCCTGTGCAAAGAATGTTTGTGACTGACGTCTTGACAATCTCTATTGACTGTCCTAATGACGTTGATGCAATGCCAAAAAATAGTGCTGGAATTACGGTCAGTTTAAGTACGGATTTGGTCATTTATATTTGAATTAAAGTTTTTATAAAAAAGTTAAGCCGTTCCACATATAATGGAAAGGCTTAACTGAGTCTCATTTCTTTGCAAAAAGTCTTTTACCTAAGGCTGAACCTGCCTTGAACATAAGTGCAGGGTTTGAAAGTATTGTGTCCAATGACAGAATACTGCCTACAATCCTCTTAATCATCAGCGGGAATGACAATAAGTCCTTAGTATGCCTTTTTGCAACTATGAATTTAGTGTCCAGCCTTTTCTCACTTTGTGCAAGTTGTCTTGAAAGTGAAGCCTTTTCTGACTGTAGTTGTTTAAGGTTTTTTATCTTGCTGTATTTCATTATTTTATATCGGTTGTCTCATCTTCCTCATTCTCATTGAATAGAATGGCGCTAAGCGATTTGATGAGCGGATTGACAATCAGCGGTTTTCTCAGTAGAGCAATAATGGCAACAAGTATTACAAATATTCCGCCAAGCAGACAGAAACTGTAGCCTATGCCACCAAGTATAGGCTTTAGGGCGTATGCGGCGGCAATAGCAAAGTATGTTAAGGCTGCAAGCAAAAGCACGACAACAATAAGCACCAATACCAGAACGGCAATTATACTTGACAGTTTTTCAAGCAACTCAAGTTTGAGCATACGGTATCGGAGGCCTATGTAGTTTTTTGCCTCGTCTAAAAATCTTTGATACTCTGTGTCCATATATTATTTGGTTTCTTCAGAATCCTCTTCCTCTTTCAAAGATTCGTCAATGGCTATCTCAATGTCTGACATGTCTGTATATTCATTGATTTTTGACTTGACTCTGCCAATGATGTCCTCAAACTTGTCTTTTGAAATGCCCTTCTCTTCAAGTAATGCAACTATTTTTGCTCTTGTCTTGTCTCCTTTGTCAGGGGCTAATAGGATTCCTGCTGCGGCACCTGCTGCAACTCCAGCGATGAATGCCAAAAGATTTGATGCCTTCATATTAGTTAATAAGTTATCTTGTATATTGCTACAAAGATAGTGATTATTATTGAATTTACAAAGTTTTGGAGAATAATTTGTCCAATTCGTCCCATAAGGCACTCCTTTTTTGCAGGATTTGCTGTATCGGGGCAGTGTTTTTAATGTGTCTGAAGCGTAAAAGAGAAATGTACTTGCGTAAATCATTGTAATATGTCCACCCAAAAACAAGCAGCCACGGTTGGAATCCGAACCAAGTTAAGGCAAGTGCGTACTGCATTAGCGTTGTAGCCATGCACATCATTACTATGAATGGTGCCAAATGGATTATAGGCAATACCACAAGTGCGTTTAATATTATCTGCACTCCGCCTTTGTACATTGCAAAAGTGCCGCCAATCTTATCAAACTTTCTGCATAGAGGAATGGGTGCAATGTATGCAATTATGTTTGGAATCAGAGCAAAAATGAATAGTGGGAATGTAATGACAAATGCCAATGCGTATATTATAAGCCATGTTTTGCTCATTCTGTTTGTAAGCACCCAATCCCTTAGACCTGCGTTTTTGGTTAATGCCTTCAGTTCCAACGCTTTGGCATACAAATCCTTGATTTTTTCAGGTTTCCTCTCCGATGCCGTCTCTATTTCTTTTACAAATGATTGGTCTGTATCAAGTTTATAAGTGAGCGTTCTATAGTATTTTCCGTGTGCGGCACAGTATTTTATGCCGTATGTGTTGCGCAGATAGTCTATTGCCTCATAGTTTTCCAAATCCTTGACATTCAGCATATTCCGCTCAATGCTTTCACGCACTAAGGCGTTGGCGTTTCTCTGTGCCGTTCTTGGCTTTGTCTTATAAAGTTCATAGAATTGGCTGAGACTTACCGCCGGCGATATGCGTACCAACAGTTTATGCCTGAACCTATGGTAGTTATCATAATGTATGCTTACGGGCAGAATTTTTACATCCTTTTCAAAATTCTGTTTCTCAGCGGCGGCAAAAGCCATTCTCATATATCCTAAAGAGAAATCTCCAAGCCAATGTCCTGTCATGTTTGTGGCTTCAGGGAATATGCCTGCCCACTCTCCCTTGAACAGTTTGTCCTCAACTTCAGCAAATTCATTGAAGTTTTTGCTGAGGCTCTCTTCTCCGTCTGTACGCATACGATACGCAGGTATCACATGAATTGAGCGGAAAAACCAATTGAAAAACCTGTTGTTAAACAAGTTTCCGTGTGCAAACAGGTTTATTACACGGTTTGAAAACACAAACTCAAGTGCCAAAGGGTCATTTATTGCATTCTGATGATTGGCTGCAATAATAACTGCATCGCTTTGGTCAGGAATGTTTTCCTTACCCTCAATGTCAATACGGCTATAGTAGTTGTCATGTACAAGCCGTATATAATGGTAAAGTGGTCTTATGTGCATACTCTTTTTGTAAAAAAATTTACGCAAAGATAGTGCGTTTTTTTTATTTTTCACTAAATTTGCAACTTGTTAAGTATGACAATTAAAATTTAACATTATAGAATATGAACGCAAACATTGCAATGAACCCTAACAGATTGGTTCAATTCCTAAAAATGCCGGCATCGGAGTTTACACGTGCTGACATTATCAAATATTGCACAGAAAATGAAGTGCAATTCATTAACTTCCATTACTGCGGTTGGGACGGCAGACTAAAGACCCTAAATTTTGTAATCAATTCAGCGGAACATCTTGAAAGCATACTTTCAGCAGGTGAAAGAGTTGACGGCTCAAGCCTTTTCCCTTTCATTGAGGCTGGCAAAAGTGATTTGTATGTTGTTCCAAAATACAAGACTGCATTCCTTAATCCGTTTGCAGAGGTGCCTACAGTTGATATCCTTTGCTCATTCTACAACAGAGACGGAGAACCGTTTGAAAGTTCACCAGAGTATATTCTTAAAAAGGCACATAAGGTGTTCAAAGAGACTACAGGTCTGCAAATGGAGACAATGGGTGAACTTGAGTACTATATTATTGCCGATGCTGAGGAACTTTACCCTGTACCTGACCAAAAAGGATACCATGAAAGTGCGCCTTTCAATAAGTTTACAGATTATCGTTTGGAGGCTATGCGTCTGATTGCCCAGGCAGGTGGACTTATAAAGTACGGACACTCTGAGGTCGGCAACTTTACACAGGACGGCAAGGTTTATGAGCAGAATGAAATTGAGTTTACCCCAACTAATATTGAAGATGCCGCAGACCAACTTGTAGTTGCAAAGTGGATTATGCGTCAACTTGCATATCAGTACGGGGTTACGCTTACATTTGCTCCTAAAATAACTGTAGGAAAGGCAGGTTCAGGACTTCATGTACACTGCAAGTTTACAAAGAACGGCGAGTCTGTTATGGTTAAGAACGGAGAACTTACCGATGAATGTAAGAAAGCCATTGCAGGATATATGGAGGCAGGAACTTCACTTCCAGCATTTGGTAACCCTAATCCATTGTCATTCATGCGATTAGTACCTCATCAAGAGGCTCCTACATCGCTTTGTTGGTCATTCTCTAACCGTAGTGCGTTGGTACGAGTTCCACTCGGTTGGATTAACAACGGCAAGGATATGGCGGCAGACTGCAACCCGCTTGAAAAGGCTTCAGGCAAGGATTTTAGTGGCAAACAGACATTTGAGTGGAGGGCATCAGATGGTTGTGCTGACATTTATTTGCTTATGGCATCACTTTGTGCGGCCGCACGTCACGGTTTTGAGATTCCTAACGCCCTTGAAATTGCAGAAAAAACATACGTAGGTCTTGGTGTAAACATTCACGATGCAAGCAATAAGGCTGTTCAGGAGGCTCTTGAGCAATTGCCTGACTCTTGCGTATCTGCTGCTAAGGAACTTGAGAAAGACCGTGCCATCTATACTTCCAAAGGTGTGTTCTCTGACAGTATAGTTGATTATATGGTCAAATATCTTACCGCCTTTGACGATGCCAACCTTCGTAAGGAACTTGGAAATGATACAAAGAAGATAATGAAACTTGTAAATGAAAACCTACACGTAGGGTAGTGGACAATTAAATAGTTTTTTCACTGTCAACTGTCAATTGTCAACTGTCAACTGTTAACTAGATGAAACGTAAGGTTTACATATTATTTGTGTTATCGTTGCTTGCTTGTACGGCATCGGCACAGGGCTATATGGCTACAAAGACCAGATTGGACTCCTTGAAAATCAATAAGTTTCATGGAGAGGCGTCATTGTCGGGCAAGGTGGAGCAGACAGATAACTTTAAGTTTGAACTTGATGCCGCCTTTGAGGGTATGGTGCCATTCAAAAGGCATAAACTACGTTTTGTAGGAAGTGTGGCATTTAATTTCATAAACCAATATGATAATGGTAATAGGGGACACGCCTACCTTGCAGGTGATTTCTATCAGTATGATGTAAGAGACAAGGTTACGGGCAAAAAGGTTTATGAGAACGGAGAGAGAACTAAGAACCTGATGTACTTTAGCGCCATTGGCGGCGGTCAGTATGATTTCTGTCGTGATTTGAGTGCAAGAATCTTCAGCGGCTTGATGCTCACATTCCAGCCTCTAAGAAAACACCCTCATCTATGTTTGGAGCCATCTATAGGAATAGTGGCTGACTTTCAGTATTGGAATATACTTGGCAAGCCTGAACTAAAACCACTTCTTGACCACTATAACAGTTTTGACCCGATACTAAAGCGTTTTCTTGATATAGACCCTTCAGGACGTACATGGCAGATAGACCCAAGTTTAGGTGTGGCATGTAACTTTATGGGAGATTGGGATAAAGTGGCATTTAACTTATATTGCTTAGTGTTACAACCATTCAAAGGACCTTCAGACATTACCACTGATGAAGAAGATGAGGTTAGGCAGTATTGTCCTGAGTTTTCTGGTTTATATAACACAAAACCATTGCCACAGGTTACAGTAGACGCATCGGTGGAGGTTGAAATATATAAACTGCTGTCACTTGTTGTAGGGTGCGAGTTTCTTTGGGACGGCGGTCAATTGCCGTCAGCAAAACACGATGTTGTGTATGAAGGCAATACATATACTGTAGGTGCCCGTAATATGAGATATTGCTGTACAGTAGGATTCAAAGTGCATTGGTAATGTATATTATAAAGGTAGATAAGGACACACCGCTTTTGGAATTTCTTTTTGAGAAATTGAAAGGTCAGAGCAAAACTTCAGTAAAGTCATTACTTAAGCACAGACAGCTGATGCTTAACGGACAAACTCTTGTCACTCAGTTTGATTATCCACTTAAAAAGGGAGATGCAATTCATGTTATAAGCACATCTGACACAAGCAATAAAAAGGGCTTGAACCATCCAAAGTTGAGTATCCTTTATGAAGATGATGATATAATAGTAGTTGATAAAAAAGAGGGGTTGCTGTCAGTCAAAACCCCTAATACCACAGAGGAGTCAGCCACCCACCTGCTTAACCAATATCTGCGACCGCTTGGGCGAGAACATTATGTGTATGCCGTTCATAGGTTGGACAGAGAGACATCAGGAGTAATGATGTTTGCCAAGAAAAAGGAGGTTCAACAGACACTGAGGGACGATTGGCGCAATTATGTTGTTGAAAGAACATATATTGCTATAGCAGAGGGAATTATAGAGCCGTCAGAAGGCAAGATAGAATCCTATCTTAAGGAAGATATAAAAAAGGTGATGCACTCATCGCCAACCGATAACGGAGGACAGTTTGCCGTTACAAACTATAAGGTGCTGCAAACTGACAAACGCAACTCATTGGTAAAGTTGAATTTGGAGACAGGGCGTAAGAACCAAATTCGCGTTCATTTGCAAAGCATAGGTCATTCAGTGGTGGGTGACGTTAAGTATGGTGGAAAAAGCAGCCGATACGGAAGACTTTGCCTTCATGCTGAAACCCTAAGGTTCAAACACCCCGTAACGGGGAAACTTATGGCGTTCTCAGTTCCCGTTCCGTTCAAGTTAGGTGAATCGGTGGTGCGGTGATGCGACATCTCGTCATTTGACTACGTCCAGCTAACGCAGTCGAGCGAAGCGAGAGATCTTAAAAAGATAATTATTAAGAGTTAATAGATATGTTGTTTCGTGTAAGAATATTAATGTTTCTGCTTTTGGTTCAAGCGTGTGCCGTAATGGCACAGGAGCCTGAGTATAGAGCAAAGAACTACCCTGACGGAGGGGGCTTAATGTATGACGGCTATTTCATTGGAGATAAGCCCGTAAGCATTACAAGATATTTTGAAGATGGAAGAATTTCATTATTGCAACAGTTTGACGCTGACGGAAACTCTACCGTAGTAATGTACACAGTTGGTGCAACTCCCTTTGCAGAAGGTGCTTACAAAGGCAAGGAGAGAGACGGTGTTTGGAAATTCTACTCTACAAAAGACGGTCACACGATTATGCTCATTACATATAATAACGGAGTTAAAGACGGACAATATATTGAATATTTTGATAATGGTGTGGTGCTTGACAGCATGAACTACAGTGCTGACAAAATTGAAGGAGAGCGTACAAAATATTTCAAAAACGGGCAGAAACTTGCCGTTATGAACTATAAGG
>JAZUKL010000013.1:0-1564 GCA_045643245.1 Candidatus Enterocola sp. | reverse complement strand
TGTCTCATTAACTGCCTCTATTACAGTTTGATTCAGCGCTCCGCTTTTGCCGTAATAGCGTTGGCAGTGGTCGTCGGCGCAAACATCAAACAGCGTATGCGGTGACGCCCCGTACCAGGCGATATGCTTGTCATCAGAGTTAAAACGCACATCAGTAACGCAACCGGCGCCATCTTGCAGTTGCTTGCGTTCAAGTACCTTACGGAGAGCCCAACTGCGTGATATTATGGCGTGAGCCTTAAGCAGTTCAAGCATAGAAGTGCCTGCCATCTCTGATGATATGACACTTTTCAAATACTCTTCAATGTCAATTATGTTAATTGCCGTAAGTAGTCCGTCATCTCTTCCCACAATGTCAAGCGTGCCTGAAAAGCGTTGGCTTTCATTGCGTTGCCAATGGAATTGGATTCCAATTGTCACCTCCTCAAGTTCAAAAAATGAGGTATCGTGGCAAGGCGTCAGAGTAACAGGTTTGGTAATGGAGTGGTGACCGCTGTATGTTTTGCCGTCGCTCCCCATGAACTCCCCGTGAAATGTCACCCCGATGTCACTCCTGCTAAAAATTCCTACGCTTATATTCATTGTGTTGATAACTATATCACACAAAGATAACAAATCCACTTTATATTTCAAGAGTTCGTTAAATTTTTTATAAATATTTAAAATCCAATAAAATACATACATAGCAGACCAAAACAGGCATAAGTCCTGACGGTCATTTGAAACATATAAATATAATCGCAAAAACCAAATGTGAAATCTTTCAACATTTTCATAAAATAAGCAAGGATTAGCACAATTGCAATCTTTGCTTGCTTTGTCAGTGTTATCCTTAAATTGTCACTCTATGACAAATTGGCTGCAAATCTCAATAGCCGCCGTGCCGGCTATTACAAGTGGAAGAAGTGGGACGAGTCCAAGCGTGACCTCAATCGCGAGGAAATGATAGAACTCGTAAAGACAGTACATGCTGAACACCGTACTCACGGCTATCGTTGGACAGCAGCCTTCATACGTGTAAACCACTTGCAGATAATAAGGTCTATGTCGCGTGCTGGGAAACCAACAGACAACCCCGTCAACGAGTCGCTGAACGGCTGGATAAAGGAAGAACTGATGATGGACTTCAAACTAGAGAAATGTCGCCACAGAGAGGATGTGGAGGCTGCCTTCAAGAAGTACCAGAAGTATTATAATGAACAGCGTCCGTGCTTTGTTATTGGCTATGACACGCCAGCCAATTACAGACGGAGGTATAACAACGGAGAACTGCCGAATAAAAATTCTTTTCAGGACAGAGTGCTCACCGAGATACCGAAGTTTGTGCAGAAAAAGCTATTAAACGCTATAAACCAAGGAAATGAAAAGAATGTGTCAACTTTTGAAAAGGAAAACTTGCAAAAAACAACGCAAATGACTACTCTCGCAAATGAATAAGAACGAAAAATTTTATGTGTGTCTACTTTTATAAATTATTAATCATCTAAAAAAAATTTCGTGTCTACTTTTCGAATCTGCTACACTAGTAGTTTGGCTTTGTGGAATACGCATAATCACCAATCTT
>JAZUKL010000012.1:0-12619 GCA_045643245.1 Candidatus Enterocola sp. | reverse complement strand
GGCCATATTGCCCCAACGTTTCAGCTTTGTCGCTTTTCTGTATTCAAATGCTCTTCCCATAATAATTGTTTAATCGGTTATTACTCGCTTCGCTCGTGATTAACGGCTTCGCCTCAACATACAAACAAGTTTGTCTGTGTTCGGCTTGCACGTTAATTCGGTTATTCGGTTATGCGATATCAAATCACCGCATCACCGTATCACCGCATCACCATTTATATTATCTTATCGTTGCACCAAGTTTATCTTGGAATGTTTTTATAAGTCTTTGCATAATGCCGTCAATCTGACGGTCTTCAAGTGTCTTTTCTGTGTCTTGAAGGGTAAAATTAACTGCGTATGATTTCTTTCCGGC
Organism: Candidatus Enterocola sp.; assembly: GCA_045643245.1. Taxonomy (GTDB): domain Bacteria; phylum Bacteroidota; class Bacteroidia; order Bacteroidales; family Paludibacteraceae; genus Enterocola. The sequence goes on along the minus strand of JAZUKL010000012.1, from coordinate 12,264 downwards.
CTCAATGTTCTTGCCTTCATAAACATCAAACAGAACCACTCTCTTAAGTAACTTGTGTTCAACCTGATATGCAAGGTTCTCTATCTCTTCAAACGATACACTCTTGTCAAGCAGCAGAGCAAGGTCACGCTTGACTTCAGGATATTTAGGAAGGTCTGCAAACTTAATGGTGTTGCTCTTAATCTGTTTCAACACCTTTTTCCAATTGATGTCTGCATAAAACACATCAGCATCAATGTCAAACGACTTAAGTTGCTTGCCTGCCACAATGCCAAGTGTTGCAAGTTCTGTTCCGTTCTTAGTCTCTATTTTTAATGCCTGAGAGTAGATGTCGCTTTCAAAAGGCTTTTCAACAAATAATTCTGAACTTATGCCTAAACGCCTAAGAATGTTAAGCACGTGTGCCTTCAAATCAAAGAATGTAAGCGGACGTTCACTGTCTGTCCAACTTTGTTCGTAGCGATTGCCACTCAGCCACAATGCAAGATGTAGCTCCTCTGAGTATGCTGCAAGAGGTCTTTCTCCACCTGTTCTCTCCTTGCAATAGTGATAGCACTCTCCAAACTCATAGAATTTCAGGTTTGTGCGTTTGCGGTTTCTATTGCGGGCAATACTCTCCAATCCGCCAAACAGCAGTGTTTGACGCATAACACTAAGGTCAGAACCAAGCGGATTCATAATGCGTACTGCATTTTCAACAGGATAAGATGTAAGTCCGTTGTAGTATGATATTTTTGTCAGAGAGTTGTTAAGTATCTCACTGAATCCTGCACCTGTAAGGTGACGGGAGACATTATTTTGCAGTTTTGTGGAATCGGGGAAGGAGGAATAACTGATTGAAGCCTTCAAAGATGTGCCTGGCATAACATTATTATAGCCATATACTCTAAGAATATCCTCAATTATGTCAACGTCCCTTTTTACATCAACCCTATAAGGCGGAACAAGCAGACTTAAACCTTCAGCGGTTTCAGAGGCAATCTTTATTTCCAATCCGTTAAGAATTGACTTTATTGTATCCTTGTCAATCGCCTTGCCAATAAGGTCATTTATTTTTTTATAGGTTACATCAACCTTAAAATCTTCAATAGGGGTAGGGTAGATGTCAGTGATTTCACTTGCGATACTGCCACCTGCAACTTCTTGGATGAGCAATGCTGCACGCTTGAGGGCATAAATGGTTATGTTAGGGTCACATCCACGCTCATAACGGAAAGATGCGTCAGTGTTAAGACCGTAGCGACGTGCAGTTTTTCTAACCCAAACAGGGTTGAAGTATGCACTTTCAATAAACACATTCTTTGTGCCGTCAGTAACGCCGGAGTCAAGACCTCCAAATACACCTGCAATACACATAGGCTCTGAAGCGTTGCAAATCATAAGGTCATTTGACGTAAGGGTTCGTTCCACGCCGTCAAGAGTTGTGAATTTAGTGCCGTCAGCAACTGTGGCAACACGAATCTCACCGCCTTTAATCTTGTCGGCATCAAATGAGTGCAGAGGCTGACCTATTTCATTAAGTATGAAATTTGTAACGTCAACTATGTTGTTTATAGGTCGTAATCCTATTGATGTAAGTCTGTTCTTCAGCCAATCGGGCGATTCTTTGACCGTTACACCTGAAATTGATATGCCACAGTAGCGTGGACAAGCATCTGAATTTGTAACAGTAACCTTTATAGGTAGTGAATTGCTATTAATTTTAAAAGCATCTATACTTGGCCAATTAATCTTTTTGCCTAATGCGGCAGCCAAATCCCTTGCCACACCTATATGAGAAATTGCATCGGCGCGGTTTGGGGTTATGTCCACTTCAATAAGAGTGTCATTCTCAATTTTGTAGTAATCCTTTGCTAATGTGCCTACTTCAACATTGTCAGGCAGTTCTATGATTCCTGCGTGGCTTGTGCCAACCCCAATCTCATCTTCAGCACAAAGCATGCCAAAAGATTCAACACCACGGATTTTAGACTTCTTTATCTGAAACTCATTGTCGCCGTCATAAAGTTTTGTACCTATTGTGGCCATAATGGTCTTTAGACCGGCATGGCAGTTAGGTGCACCGCAGACAACTTGAATAAGCTCTCCGCTTCCGTTATCAACTTTTGTAATATGAAGGTGGTCTGAATCAGGGTGGTCAATACATTCAACCACTTTTGCAACTACAAGACCTTCAAGTCCGCCTTTTATACTCTCAACAGTCTCTACGGCATCAACCTCCAAACCAAGCGATGTCAGTTTCTTTGCCGTTTCATCAGCATTGATGTCAAGGTCAATATACTGCTTTAGCCAATTAAAAGATATGTTCATAAATCTTAATTATGAGTCAGTTCCAAAAATAAAGTGCAAAGATAACTTTTTTTTCTTAAATATTCACTATAATTCAATCACTTTTGAATTAAAGCGACAGCGTATGCGGAAATCCCCTCTTTACGTCCTGTAAAACCAAGGTGCTCAGTAGTGGTGGCTTTTATTGAAATGTCATCAATTTCACATTCCATAACAGATGCCAAAGTGGAACGCATGGTTTCAATATAAGGACTTAATTTTGGCTCTTGGGCAACTATTGTGGCATCAATGTTTCCAAGAGTCCAACCTTTTGAACGTAGCAAATCCATTGTTCTCTTAAGTAGTATTTTTGAATCAATGTCTTTGTATGCGTTGTCTGTATCGGGAAAGTTATAGCCAATATCACGCAGCGATGCGGCACCAAGCAGAGCATCACAAATGGCATGAATAAGGACATCGGCATCAGAATGACCTAAAAGCCCCGCAGTATGGGGTATTTTAACACCGCCAAGCCACAACTCCCTGTCTGCGGCAAAGCGGTGTACATCATATCCAAATCCAACTTTTATTTTCATAAATCGCCGTCATTCACATCATTGGAAGCAATCTTCTTCAAGCCTGCCATATTAAATCCAATAGTGAATTTAAGTGTCTGGTCAAGAGGGTTTTGCTTTGCAACGGCAAGGTCGTAAGCAATGTCTATCTCAAATACATTGTAGTGGAATCCGGCACCAAATGTCAGATATTTTCTGTTTCCGCTTATTTGAGACTCGTTGAAATAACCCATACGGACAAACACCATATTGCGGTAGTCATACTCAAGACCAAGAGAGAATGTCAATTGTTTCAGCTTATAACCGAAATCAAATTTTGAATTGTCAGGCATATCAACAAAAGACTTTCCTATACCTGTTATAGGGTCCATTTTGTAGTAGTCATCAAGACGTTTCTGATATTCTTCTCTGGTTTCAATATCGGAGTTGTAAATAGGTCTTGCAGGAACCAGCATTTTATTAATGTCCACGTTCAGTGACATACCGTTGTATTGGTCAAACGGCATTCTGAAACTACCGCCTAATTTTAATTGGGTTGGCATAAATGCGGCACTGAGATAGTCTCCGTATTCAATTTTCTTACCTATGTTTGAAATGTTGAAACCAAATGCACCTTTACCCTTACCCCAAGCAAAATCAACATCCTTGTAGTAGTAGCCTGAAATGTCAGCGGCAATACTCCAGCCCGGCTGCAAATAGTTTCCGTCAACTGAATGACCTCCTGTAAGGTCAGACCATACAAAACGCAGGGCTACACCCATAGAGAACCCTTTTGTAAGGATACGTGAGTAAGAAACATCTACTGCAAGGTCATACGGTTTTACATTGTATCCGGGGTCATCTTGGTCCTTTTTAATAAGAACGTTACCTATTGAAAAGAAACGGAACGATGCCGCAATAGTCTGTACATCCTTTATTTTATAGAAACCGGTTAATGAAACAAGGTCAATGTCAGAAACTATCTTCCTAAGCCATGGAACATACGATATTGACGCACCGCCAACTCCGTTAATAAAGGCATACTTTGAAGGGTTCCAGAATTGAGAGTTCTCATCAGGAGCGGTGGCACCACCTGTATCACCTATACCGCCTTGTCTGGCATCGGCACCTACAGTCAGGAACGCGGCACCTGTGGTAATAGGGCTAAAAACTTTAACAGGATCTGCAGGGTCATCGTTTTGAGCATGTGCAAACGATACGCATACAACCAATAAAACAGATAATAATTTGTATTTCATATTTAAATGTTAAATTTTTTTACAATTGAAAACGGCTACAAAGATAACGCAACTTTTTTAATTTTATTGTCTTTTACGGCTTTTTAAGAATTATCTTTTGCACTTTGTGGGTATAGGAGCCATCAGACATAGTTATTTTGGCTCTTACACAATAAACGCCGCTTACCATATTCCCTTGTTTCCCTGTCAAATCCCAATAGGCTTTGAATACGCCGTCAGTGCTTTCAGTTACAGTACTCTCCCAATATTCATTCCATAGCATATCATACACTATAAATGTTACGCTAATAGGAACTTCAGGTCTGTTATGACGTAAGTAAAAAGTTGTTCCTATGGTTGCAGGATTAGGATACATTGAAAATTCCTCTATCTCAGGATTTAATTTGTTCTTGACAACAAAGTTCAGCGATGCAGTGTTTGATATATTTTGAAGATTCCAAACTTTAAAATCCAAAGTATATGCACCTTCCTCCAAATCCTTGAATTGATATTTGACTACACCTGCACGATAATCATCAAGAGTTGATGTGTAATAATCATTCAAAACATATTTCCAATCCTTTTTACCTCTTAATGTTGCAGTTACATCATGACCTATGCCGGCTCCCACTATATTTATTCCGTTATTATCATAGAGATGTGCGTAAAATACAGGGTCTTTGTTAACTTTGTCTCCACTCTTAAATTCAGGATTATTCATGTATGCTCTGATTACAGGACCTTCTTCAGATAAAACAGCAGTAGGGTCGGTGCCGCCTACATTAAACTCAGTATTATTGCCAAATGCGTCATTTGTCGTCTTGTTTTCTTGCCAAGCGTAGTATAGAATCTTACCGTTGTCAATCTTGTAATTGATATCTTGTGGCACCATAAATGTAAATTCAAATTTGCCTGATGCAACAGAAGTTGTACCAATAAACAGTTTGTTGGTGTAGTTTTTGTATTCAAAAGGTAAGTTTGGAGATTGTCCTAAAGTGTGCAATGTCTCCTGTTTGTCATAAACAACTATACGCAAATCACCTGTATAATCGTCCAAATGTCCGCCGTTCAGGTTCTCTAAATGTCCTTTGACTGTAACAAGACCAAGAGCCTGCATTGTTGCATCTGCTGGTTCTGTGCCGTTTATTGAATCAGTCATTACTTTATATGAAGGGTAGTGCAGGCGAATTGCAGGGTCTCCCAAAAGAGAAAAATTCAACTTGTTCTCATCTGTTTTCAATGAGTTCTTTGCAAGTTTGAAAATTTCACCCAAAGTCTTATATTCTTCATTCTCTTTAGGAACAATGTAGTTGTAAACGGCACGCATTAAACTAAAGTTCCGGTCAGAATACACTACTCTTGTTGTTGTAAGCAATGCAATGCCACCACCTGAAGGATTGTTAATAACCTCCATACCGGCAGAACGCTGGTTGTTGTCATATCTTGAAAAGTCACAGGTTGCCGTCAGCCACAGTCCAAGATTCTTATTGTACATATTAATAATGTCATTCTTGTTTATGGTCTGTTCTGTTGTCATGGTGTTAGGACTGCCATGTCCTACAAATGTAAACAGCAATGTTCCGTTTTTTATGTTTTTCAGTATTTTGTCTCTTGCTCCAGGATAAGAAGAGCCTGATGAAGTCTCAACTTTTTTGAATGAATCCAAAAACACCTTGTCTATTTTGAAACTGCCGTTTGTTTCAGATAAGAAATCGGCCAAAGTGTTGGCTTGCTCCTCATGAACATTGCCGTCTCCATCATCGGCAAGGAAAGAGCATAAAGTCCTCCAGTCTCCACAACTTGATGACGTTACATATCCAATGGTCTTTTGTACTACATTCATGGCTTCATTTGCCGATGTTACAGGCATTCTGCCAACTGAAATATCCAAGGCGGCTGATGCAATATTAGGGTTACCCTCATCGTCAAGTTGTCCGAAAAAGTCATCGGTAATGAATGACTTTTGAGAGTTCAATGACTCAATTGACTGATATGAAAGCAAAGGATTTTGAGGTAATGTTATTCCTCTGTTGTCATAGAATGCCGTGCCTAAGAACAACAAGTATTTAGGTTGTCGTTTCCCCTCAGATACATATCGGTCATAAAACATCTTCATTAACAAGCGATACGCCGATGCGTCATGAGTGCCTGAAGAAAATTCATTATAAATAGGTTCAGGTGTGAGTACATGGACATTAAATCCGTCATTTGACCTATGAAAGTCAGCAAGTTTGTTTGCCGCTTCAATGTAGTCAGGATTGGTTATAATAACCATATCGGGGTTAGAGTAGGCATGGAGATTCTGATTTGCCACATTGCCCGCCTTTTGTGGCGTTTTTGCAGACAGATTAGACAGGTTAAATGCTATGTATTTATGAAAACTGTCATGCTGTTCAATAAAACTGACGTTATTACCTGAAAGGGTATATTGTACAAACCTTGCGTTTGAAGGGTCTGTTATGTCCCAGATTTGTGTTGAGTTGTCTGCTCCTGAAACATTGTATTGGGCAATTTTGCCAGTGCCAATATCTTCAGGGTTAGTAATCAGCAATGAGCCTCCGCCAATATGCATAAACTTTTTGTAATTGGCTGTTATACAATCAATGTATCCAACATCATTTGAAGTGTTAGGATTGTATTTAAGGGATACGGTAGGGTTTGAACTGCGATTATTGACAACATAATTGGATAGTGTTCCTTTGCCTGCGGCGTAAGACGTGGCATTGATGTGAATACTTAAAGAAATTTCATTGTTGAATGTGCCGCTGAATGAATTTGGAGCAGTGCTTTTTCCTAATGCCACAATTTCAAGCAACAGTTTTTCAGATGTGTCAATGTTAGAATCGGCTATGGTGAAACTGTGGGAAAGGCTTTTGCCTGAACATTTGTATCCGTACCATTCACGTCCGCTCTCAATCAGGTTGTATTGGTCACTGTATATGTAATAACCTGCATTTGTAGTGTTGTAAAACAAATTAGGACTGCCCGATACAGGCTCAGATGCGGTAATCTTTTTGCCTTCTCCAAAACTGCAAGTAACAAAGTAACAACCTTCATTTGCATAGTAGTTTGGAGTGTAGGTGTGTGATGTGTGCTCCTTGTCTATTTCATCTTTAACAGTTCCCTGAGCATAAAACAAAATGTAGTCACCGGCAGAAAAAACATTGTCAGCGCCCTTGTCCATAAAAACGGCAACTTCAGGCAAGTCATCTGCTCTTGGCATAAGATTCTGAAGGTTTTCATTAATGATTGCACCTCCGTAACCGTAGATACGCACATTTGTAGGGTCTCCAATGCCCATAGAACTTATATCTTCATACGTAAGTTTGTAAACACCTGACTCCTTGACACTAATCTTATACCAACTTCCGTTTGCCAAAACAGAATTGGCGGCATATTGCTGCCTTGTGGCATGCAGAGCCAATGCTACAGTAAAAAACAGTAGAAATATAAGTGTCCTTTTCATTTTATATAAAAATCAATGAGTTTCCTACCTTCAAGCCAACCCTCCAAATGATTTCCAATGGAAACAGGTCCTATACCTTCAGGCGTTCCTGTAAAAATTATATCACCTATCTTCAAAGTATAGAACTCACTTAAATATGAAATTATTTTATCAACGCTGAAAAACATATCTCCGCTAAACCCTTTTTGTACGGTTTTGCCGTCAATATCAAGTCTGAAATTAAGATTGCTGATATCTCCGCCTAACTCTTCAAGAGAAATAAAGTTGCTTATTGGAGCGGAACAGTCAAATCCTTTGCATAAATCCCACGGTTCTCCGTCCTTACGGGCTGAAGCCTGCATATCCCTTGCCGTAAAGTCAATTCCAATGCCTACTTCAGAGTAGTATCTTGACGCAAATTTTTCAGCAATGCCTTTCCCAAGTCTGTTTATTTTTACAATCAACTCAATCTCATACTCCAAACGGTTTGTGAAGTCAGGAATGTACACAGGCTTGTTGTCCTTAAGTATTGCCGTTTCAGGCTTAAGGAATATTGTAGGGCTTGTTGGAGTGGTGTTTCCTCCAAGTTCCTTACAATGCTGCTTATAGTTCCATCCAACACAAAGCACTTTCATAATTGAAAGTTAAAAGTTGTTTTATCAATTTTTGTTTGCAAAATTAATAATTTTGTTGTAACTTTACAAAATTATATTGTATTGAAAGTCCTATGAAAAAATTAACCTCTTCACTTGCCTTATTTATAGTGTCATTGTATGGCTTTACGGCTTTAGCCGTGAATATTCCTATGGGAACATTTTATTTTGATAATTCCAGAACCAAATATCAGACTGTCAGTTTTGTTTACGGAGCGGAAGCGGATGAAAAGCCAGTAAAAGTCCGTAATATGGAAAAGGTAGAAGGTGATATCTGGAGAATTACTTTTACAGAAGCGGTTCCAAGACAATATCGCTATTTTTTCACTAATTTTGATGTGGAGACAACATTGTATTTTTCATTCAATGAAGTTAAGGATTTGCTAGTAGAACAGGGTTATTATCGTACTGCCACTACAAATGACGCTATACCCGTTAACTATATCTTTACTCCATTGTCTGGTGAACAATGGACACAAGGAGAGTGGAAACAATCCCTACAGCCATCTATAGGTTACTACATAGCAGGAGACGGCGATGCTCATGAGAATTGGTGTTGCGGACTTTATTGGGATGCAGCAAATTGCAAACTTACCGATGAAGGAATTTATGAAACAACATTGAGTCCAGGAACATACTCATTTAAAATAACAAATGGTTCTTGGAGTACAAATTGGGGTTATGAATCCTTTAATTCGTCACTATCAACTGTGAACTGTTATCCGGAGCAACTTGATGGCAATGTTATGTTTACACTTGATAAAACATCAAAGATTCTTATATCATTTTCAGAGAATAACGGTATAATTGTAACAGAGGGTACGGCACCTGCCCCTGTCACGTGTAACCCTTCATCGGGTACACTACCTATAATGTACCTTAATACTGATTCAGGGCTTGAGATTACTGATGATGAGAATTATGTACCTGCTACGGTTTATATAGATGCAATGGGTATTCCGGGATATGAGTCTTTGGGAACAAAGGATGATCCGTTGGTTGCAGAGACAAAGGGCAGGGGCAACTATACATGGACAGGATTTGACAAGAAACCATACGCCCTTAAGTTTGATAAGAAGCAGACTCCGCTTGGTCTTACAAAGGATAAGAGTTTCACTCTTCTTGCTCACGCTGATGATTCTGACGCTTTCCTGCGTAACACTTTGGGCTTCAAACTAAGCAGATTGTTTGGACTTGCCTATACGCCCGGACAGGAGCCGTTTGAACTATATATCAACGGAATATACAGAGGAATCTATTTCCTTACAGACAAACTGAAGATAAGCAGTAACCGTGTGCAGGTAACAGAACAGGAGGAAGGTGAAACAGACCCTGCTTTGGTTACAGGCGGTTGGCTTCTTGAGATAGACAATTATGATGAGGATGAGAGCGTTCAGTTCAGAATGGAGGAGAAAGACGGTGATATACTGAGAGTTACAAGCAAATCGCCGGAGGTTATGTCTAAGGTTCAGTATGATTACATGTGGAATTACCTTTATAAAACTAACGATGCTATACATAAAGGCGGTTGGGAGAACTATATAGATTTGGACACATTGGTCAATTTTTATTTGGTTCAGGAGGTGATTGGTAACAATGAGTCATTTCACGGCAGTTGCTATATGCACAAAGAGAGAGGGGAGAATACAAAACTTGAGTTTGGACCAGTGTGGGATTTTGGCTCGTCATTGCACCACTATAACGGGCTTCATATTTATGAATATCCTACTTGGGGAGATACATGGATAGATGACCTTGCCGCCTATCCGTCATTCCAAAACCAATGTGCCGTACGTTGGAGACAGGTCAGAGGCTCGCTTTATCCTGAACTGAAGAAAGAGACGGATGCCTTTATTGACAAGATTACAGCCGCCGCCGCTTGTGACCTTAAGAAGTGGCCTGAATATGGTAATGACAAGATTCAGACAAAAAAGTCACAGGTGCTTGCATACCTGAAAGAGAGAATGGAATGGCTTGATGACGAGTGGAATATTCACACACTTGACCAATATGAAATGGATTCTGACCATACAGTTTTGTCAGTCTATCCTAACCCTACAGACGGAGAGTTGAATATAACGGGTGTTGACAATGTTGAAGAAGTTTATGTTACCTCTATGTCAGGTGGCAGAATTTGTACGCTTGATGCAAGTTCCGTAAAGTGGCAGACAAACCTTGACAAAGGTTTATATATAATTAATGTGATAACAAAGAGCGGAGAGTATTATAACGGAAAGTTTGAAGTTCGCTAAACCTTTACAATTTTTAGTCCGTTAAAGTAGTACACATAGCCGGTTACATTAGTGTAGCCGGTTTTTTTGTACAAATCCATGTAACCCTTGACCTGTTTCAGATGGGCAGGCTCTTCATTTTCTCCAAATTTGTAGTCAATTATTGTAACCTCTTTTGTATCCCTGTCAATAAGCACACGGTCAGGACGCTTTGTTCCGTAGTGCTTGCCGTTCTCCACATTTACAATCCCCCTTTCCGATACGGCACGCCTGCTTCCGTCAAACCACTGCAAAGCATCGGGGTTGGTAACGTAAACAGTTATATCACGCACTAAATCATCATGTTGCTGTTTTGTAATGTAACCTTTGAAAAGCATCACCTCCAAATATGGCTGAATATCATCTTTAGTTACAATATGCTCCATAATGCCGTGCATACGGGTGCCGTATTCAGCATTGACAGCCTTGAATTCAGTGCCACGCAGAGGAAACCGCTTCATTTTCTCATCAGGAGACATCTCATCAAAATCAGTTGCTTCAGCAGTGGAGACTACAGTATCCTCCGTCTTTTCATAAACAGGAATTGAGCCTATTATGTATTGGTCTTGCATATTTTCAACATCTAATGCAAAACCTGACAGGAATATAGGGTACATATTTGCAAACTCTTTTTCATTCATTTTGTCAAACGGACGCTTTGTTGCCTTGGTGCAATATGCAATAAGCACCTCCTTAGCCCTTGTAAATGCAACGTACAGAAAATTAAGGTTGTCAATATAATCCATCAGCACCTCATCATAATATCTTTCCCTAAACATTGTGTTTTTTAATGCTGAGGTATATTCAATGGGTACATATCCTATATCGGGAATTTTCTCCCAAAGAATTTCCTTATGCTGATTGGTATGGAATTTCCAACCAATCTCATACATGATTACAACTTTGAACGCCAATCCTTTTGACTTATGAAGCGTAAGAATGTTTACGGCGTCCGATGCGGCAGATGTAGTGGTAATGCTCTTTGCCTGCCCAACTGAATTCCACCACTCAAGAAACTCCCTTATGCCGGCACCGTTTCTTGCCGTGTATTCTGAAATTATATCTTTCAAGGCATTCAGGTAAGGAATATTTGCACTGCTACGGGCGTAACCCATGCTGAAAATCACCTGCTCCACAATTTCATACAGAGGCATTTTGGCAAGATTTTCAAAGTCAAGTGCAGCCTCCTTGTTTATAATGTTTTCAACAATATAGGCATTTTGCCTGTTGTTTTTATCAGTAATGTAGCCCAAAATTGAAATAATGTCATTTATTGCAGTGTTTGAGCCTATTCTTAGTGCCTCCTCCGATATAACATTAACTCCGTTCTCAAGCAGATATGCAGCCACCTCCTGAGCCTCCTTGTTCTTGCGGACAAGTATTCCTATATCTGAGCCTTTGTATCCGTGTTGCTCTTTCAGAGAGTTGATTTGCTCTAATATATTATGCAGGACATCATAGTCCTTATCTGTGAAATTTATTTCAACATAGCCTTTGGCACTGTTGTCAGGTTTGTCAGGCTGAGGCTGTGGTATGTTTTGCTCCACATCAGCGTATGCTTTCAGAATCCTGTCAATCCTTCTGCCTGACTGGGCGTTGTAGGCATCTTGCGTAAACTGTGCAATGCCTTTGAAAAGTTTGTTATTAAACCTTATTATATTGCCAAAACTTCTGTGATTGTTCTGAAGCGTTAGACCGTTGTAGGCATCGGGGAACTTATTTTGCACATCTTCCTCAAGAATAGACCAATCAGAATCCCTGAAACGGTAAATACTCTGTTTTATATCACCTACAATAAGATTTTCATTGCCGCTTGAAAGAGAGTTGTCAATAAGC
>JAZUKL010000011.1:0-4911 GCA_045643245.1 Candidatus Enterocola sp. | reverse complement strand
TTTAGGTTGATGGAAATTTGTTACCAAACCTTTGACTATGTGCAACTTATACCCTGGCACTATGATAATTTGGGTGGAGCCGTGCAGCATATCCATATTGTTTTTTTGCAGATATGCCATTATGGCATCCAACGCATCTTCTGCACTTACATTGTACTCTTCTGAGTATGGTTCCCACTGGCTTACAAACATATCATCATTCCCCTTCAACAGCCTGCACCCCATAAAATAGAGGCTCTCCAGTGTTCTTACGCTTGTGGTTCCCACCGCTATTATATGTCCTATGGACTCTCTTATTCTTTTAATTGTATCTAATGGCACCGCAATAACCTCAGTGTGCATGGAGTGACCGCCTATCTCATCTGTCTTTACAGGATAGAACGTGCCTGCACCCACGTGCAGTGTAAGTTCCGCTCTGCCTATCCCTTTGGCATCAAGGTCTTTAAGCACCTGCTGTGTAAAATGCAGACCTGCCGTAGGGGCGGCTACAGAACCTTTGACTTTTGAATAAACTGTCTGATATGTAACCTTATCACGCTCCTCTGTATCTCTGTTCAGATATGGTGGTATTGGCAACTCTCCAAGTGAGTCAAGTATCTCTGCAAAACTTACCTTCTCATCATTCCAACTGAACTCAATGGTATGAACCATACCGGCACTACTGAGTTTGACTGCTGAAAGTGTCACGGGTTTACCGTCAATTACGCAGTTTTTTGTAAGCGTTCCTGATTTCCATAATTTCAAGTGACCTACCATACAACGCCACACGCACTTACCCGTAGCGGAAAATGAAAGTTGGTAGTCTGACGGCTCTATGGGGTCAAGGCAAAAGACCTCAACTTTGCCTCCCGTCTGCTTTTCAAAACGAAGTCTTGCCTGAATGACCTTTGTATTGTTAAACACTAACAAAGTGTCAGCAGGCAAGAGCGTAGGCAACTCCTTGAAAACCTTTGTTGAGATATCTCCTCCTTTATAAAGAAGCAGTTTTGATTCATCTCTTTTTTCAAGCGGATAGCGTGCTATCCTCTCATCAGGAAGGTCATAATCATAATTGGCTATCTGTATCTTCTGTACTTCCATGGTTTTTACGCTCCGCCCTACGTTCCGCTCTCTCTGCCCTGCGTTCCGCTTTTTTTTCTTTATATTCAGCCCTGCGTTCCGCTCTCTTTTCTTCATATTCAGCCCTGCGTTCAGCACGTTTCTCCTTTTTATCTGGCTTAATCTCCTTATTCAAATAGAAAGGTGCAAGCATAGTCTCCTTTAAGCCGTCAAACATAGGGCTTAACAGGTAAACCATATATGGGCTGTACAGATTTCTTTTTCCTTTGACATTGTATTTCTTTGGTGCCTCCCCTGCTTTTCTTGGGTTTGACGGCGGAATAACTATTTTTACAATACCGTTTAATGCCTTGGTGTTCTTTTGAAGAGCCTTTATTGGGGAACGCCCCTTAAGTATCTCTGCATCAAGCCCTGTATACTCCATAACAAAGTTACCGTTTGCTGTCATGCTGTCACCTACGGCATAGCACTCCATACGGCTTAGTTTACCGCCGACTTTCACTCCCACCAAATCATTAAGGAATCCGTTGAAGGCGGCAAGATTTGAATTTTCAAATATTATGCGTTCACGCCAAGTGCAATTTGGGTCTTTAAGCAGTCTCAGGTTTAGTGTCATGTGACCTCCGCCACCGTCCATTGAACCTTTTACCATAGCCACAATGTCTCTTGGGTCTACATTACTGATTCTCCTTGCAACTATGTCCAAATTGTTCATGTGCATTGTTGATGCCTTTGTAAACACACTTGAAATCATTGTGAAATGGAATCTGTCAAGTTTTATATGCACCTTTTTTATATCCAATGGAACTGCAAGTTCTGCAAGCAACGCCTGGAACGGCCTTTGCACCTTGACAGGCGGAAACAGGTCATCTTTGTAAAGCGATACTGTTCCACCCGTAACATTAACTGAATCAATCTTTATTTTTGCATCAATTACTGAGCGTACAATGTTTACTTTTGATGTCTTGACCTCATCAATGCTAAGGTCTGACCAAACAGAAGGAATCTTGCCGTTTACAACCGCCAACTTCTCTTTAGGAATGTTGCACACATGTCTTATTCCCTTAATTGTTATATTTTCTGTGTTTTTTGAATACAACTCCTTGACTGTCAGGGTGTATTTGCCGTCAGGCTGTACAAACCTTATGTTCTTGATGGAGCATTCATACACGGAATCGTTGTATGAAATGACTTCATTTGCAAAATCGTAGCCTAAGTTTCTGACAGTCAAATACAGGCTGTCACAATCAGCCTCCAATGGCGAGTTAATGGCACGGAAACGCAACGAACCGTTCTCAACCACCACATTATTTACATTTATTGCGGCAACAAACGCAAGTACCGCTTTTGAAATGCTTATTTGATTGTTATCCAAGGTGTCATGCGTCAGAATGATGGAATCGCCCTTGGCTTCAACTAACTTTACATTAGATTTTGATTGGACTATGGTGTCAGGTTGCCCGTAATTAACTGTGGCGGCAACATCGGTGGTCTTAACCTTTCCTATTGATATGTTTTTGGTTCTCATATAGGTAAGGTAACCTACAAATTGGAACTGTGTCATTTTTGCCTCAACTATGAACCCAGGCACTGAATCATACAGAACATTATCAGGGTTTGAGCAATACCTCAGATTCTTGACGTATGCCGAGCCTTTCCATAAATTAACATCAATGTCCTCATAACTGACGGTAACATTCTTCAGATTCTTGACCTGCTCTGTAAGTTGTTCATTAACCATCTGTCTGAGTATTCCGTTAGCATACTCAATAAATAATGCAATCGCTGTAACAACAACTGCAACTATTATGGCGGTAATCCACCACGCTCTCTCTTTCTTTTTTTCCATACGCTACTTATTTGTTCAAAAGTTTGTCCACATCATCTGTGGTTTGTGTTAAAATCCGCTTGCAAAAAGAGACCAACTCTCTTGCCTCTCTTATTTTCTCTGTAAGTTCTGACAAAGGCAGGTTCCCTTCCTTCATTTTTGAAAGAATGTCATCAAGCCGTGTCATTGCCTCTTCGTATGTCATTTCATTTAATAATTATTGAGTTGATTTTACCATCAGATAAAATTGTTGTCAGGGTTTCCCCCTCTTTTAACTCCGATGCCTTTGTTATAACTCTTTCTCCGCTCATTGTCATAGAGTAGCCTCTTTTCAGCACATTCTGCGGCGATGCCAACTCTATAACCTGCTCTGCCATTTCAAGTTTATGTCTGTGGCTTTCCAAACACATTTTAGCGTTTGCAGCCAAGTTTGTCTCCACTATCTCTATTTTTGAGCGGTGCAGGTTTATATATTGCTTAACAATATCATTCAGACTTTGTGCTATATTGTTCAGTCTCATTTCACATGCCACGGAACTTTCGATTATGAAAGATGCCACAGCGGTTGGTGTCTTCAGGTGCAGACATGCCACCTCATCAACTATTGAAACGTCTCTGTCATGTCCTATTCCTGTTATTATAGGTAACGGAAATTGGGCTACTGCAAACGCAATGTCATATCTGTCATAGCAACTTAAATCAGTTGCCGCTCCTCCACCTCTTATTATGGCAACCACATCAAACTCTCCGCTACGCTGTGCCACTCTGTCTAAGGCGGCTATTATTGAACTCTCTGCACTCTCCCCCTGCATCAATGCCTCAAAAAGTTCTGTCTTATATTTGTAACCTCCTGTGTTTGAGGTAAGTTGGTTCATAAAATCTCCGTATCCTGCCGCGCCGCTTGCTGAAACTATGGCAATTCTCTTGATTAATTGCGGAACTTCAAGTTCCTTATTCAGCTCATATACTCCCTCATCTTTCAGCCTTCTTACTATGGCGGCACGCCTTAATGCGGCATCGCCGGCGGTATATTCAGGGTCAATGTCTGTAATGTTTATTGAATATCCGTACTGCGGATGAAAGGTTGGACGCCCAAACACCAGCACCTTCATTCCTGCCGCCAACTGCACTCCTGTACCTTTTACAAACTTGATTCTCAATGCCACATACGCTGAACGCCAGATATTTGCATTGGCACGAGCCACTATGGCATCTGTGTCCTGTTCCTTTTCAATAAGCTCAAGATAACAATGACCTCTTTCCTGAATAGTGCTTATTTCAGCCTTAATCCACGCCCCCTCTGAAAATGTTCTGTTCACTACAGAACTGACTTCCTGATTTAGTTCACTTAACGATATGGCTGAACGCATTACCTTATATCATCTAATGACGGTTCTGCAATATGATGGTTTATATCACTGTCTATCACCTCTTTGCGTATCTCCGCCTCATATTTTTTGCATTTTCCGTCCTTGAATTTATACTCATTTACGGTTCCGTTTGCCTGAGTGAATTTCCAAACGCCGTCTCTTTTCCCGTTCTTGAAATTGCCCTCCGAATCCAACTCACCTGTATCAAAATATGAGACATAATGACCGTCAGCCACTCCTGCCTTATAGTTCATAACGGCAAGTTTCTGCCCGTTTTTGAAATATTTTGTACGCTCTCCTTCAATTTTGTCAGCACTGTAATTCATGCTGTCAAGCACCACTCCGTTATCAAAATATTCAATATATTGACCATCTTTCACTCCGTTATTATATGTAATGAGCATAACCGTGTGACCGTCTTTTGTAGAGTAGAATTTCCAAACACCGTCTCTCTCCTTGCCTTTGTAAGCACCTTCAGCATAAGGAGTCGCACCAACTGTGTAGATTACAATAGTAGAGTTTCCGTCAGCGTCAAACTGCTGTACCGATGAAATTCTTCCATCTTCAAAATATCTTGTAATGCTTACGGGCTTATCTCCAATGAAATAGCCGTCATACATTAAGCCCCCTCCGTCAGGGTAGTTCTTTGCTCTA
>JAZUKL010000010.1:0-41722 GCA_045643245.1 Candidatus Enterocola sp. | reverse complement strand
TCCCAATTGCTGAAATAACCGTGAATTTTCAGACATTTCCACTCAATGCCACAGTTTACAAATTTCTCAAGCCATCCGTTAGTAAGCATAGCGGGGCTTAAGTCGGATCGTAGCCATGTCGTTCTGTGAGCCAAGGAGTTGAAAAATGATGTTGTCTTCCTAAGACCGCTTGGCCTCCGACTTGTCCCAATTGCTGAAATAACCGTGAATTTTCAGACATTTCCACTCAATGCCACAGTTTACAAATTTCTCAAGCCATCCGTTAGTAAGCATAGCGGGGCTTATCCACAGAACTGGTGTTATATGCTCTTTGCCAATGCGTACAATCTCCTGCATTTCAGCAAAGGTTTTCTCATAATCTTCATTACAAATGGAAGATGAAGATACTGCAAACTTATCTACTCCTACACTAAGTAGAAAATCCAATACATCTTTTGGTGTGTAGTGCTTGTCTCTAAACTGACCGACATGAATATGAGCGTCGTGTATCATAATTTCTGATTTTGTTTTGCCATATATTCTTCCACAACTTTCTTGTTGAGAAATGCAACATCGCAGAAATGTTTATTAATCTTGAACATATCGCCATTACTCTCATTGTAGTTACGTACAAGACACATTGCACAATAACTTCTGGCTTCGCATTTCAGGCATTGAGGGAAATCGCCTTGTGTAATGCGTCTTATTTCATTAAGTTTCTCTGATTTTTCCCAAATCTCACGCAATGGCTGTTTATAAACGTTACCTACTACCATAGATTGCCACCCGGCACACGGATATACATCTCCGTTCTCTGTAATACAGCAGTCGTTTATGCCAGCACCGCATAATGGCTGCTTAGACCAAGCCTCAAAATCAAACTTAATGGCATCTTCAATAGGCTTCTGTTTTAGTGTGGATTGTTTGTAATCAATATCCCACTCAATAATATCCCTCAGTAAAGCCTCCGTTTCCTCTAATGATATTCGGTTTGCAAGATTGCTTGTGTCAAAATTTGCCTGAGCCATCATAATGTAGTCTGTCTGTGCCTTGCATTTTAGCGATTGAGCATATTTAAGCACCTCTGCGTAACCTTTGCAGTTGGCTTTCATTACTGGGCAGGAAATCTGTACAGGAATGTCTGCTTTCACAAGTTTTTCTATTGCCGCTTTTGTTTTTGCGTGAGAACCTTTTACGGTGGTTATGAAATCATGAATTTCAGGGTCCATGCTGTACAGTGATGTCTGTATTAGCGATACATTTGCAGCCTTGATAAATGGAATTTGCACATCCTTTAAGGCTATAAGATTTGACAGTATGGAAATCTGCATATCCTTTTCCCTGCAATACTGCATAATGCGGATAATATCCTTGTGCATAAACACCTCACCACCACTTAAAGTTACGTGCAGTCCGCCCAGATCGGCAAACTCATCTATAAGAGAGAATACTTTTTCTATTGGCATATCTGCTCCATCATTTTTCTTTTGGTTTGGGATGTAGCAGTGAATACATCTCTCATTGCATCTGCTGGTTAACTCAAATTGTAGACCGTTAAGTCTTGGCTTTCTTTGCGTTGCCTCAAGCATAAAGTCTTGTGTGTATTGCTTTGGCTGCTGCTTGGTAAACTGACTGAAATCATCAACCAATGTTTTAGGGTTTTCCATTGAGTAACTGAAATCCAAATCCTTTTTATTCAGTTCTTCTTTCGTCTCTCCAGTTACAAGAAACAGGTGGTCTGCAAGGTCTGTAACAAAATCAGTGAATTTTTTGCGGAGTTTATCACAGGGTATGCTGTCTCCATAAAGATTTTGCAGTCTTGCCACAATATCTTCCAACTCTTGTGGTTTGCGAGAAATCTCTCTTAAAAAATCGGCTCCCGTCTCATTGTAAGTTCTGTCATGACGGGTCATCTGGTTTATTATATACCCACTTTCACCTATAAAGCGGATAAATGTGTTTTTGGTTTGGCGTAGTAACATGATTATAAATATTTTTTATACTAAGGCGGCAATTACTTTATCGTCACTACCTACCAAGTTGCTATTGTTTTTAATGATGAAACCAAACTTCAAGGATGTGTCTAATTTATATTCTCCCATAGAAAGTAGAATGTCCTGATTTCGCTTGTACAATGTTACTCGTCTCCATTTACTTTTTGGTTTCCCAATAATTCCGCGTAGTTCTTCTGAATAAAACAATTCTCCAGATTTTAAAGATGATGGTAAGTTTGTGGTTCCCTCAAGTGTTGCTGAAATTGCACAAGAGTCGTTTGGTTGTAAGATATCTAATTTGTATAACATATTGTCGCGTTTTTTTAATATTAATTTAATTAAATTGCCCACACTACTATACAAGATAGTGTGGACAATCAAATTAGGCTTACGCTGTGCGTTCGCAGTTAATACACTCGTTTGGGTAAGAGCCAGATTTGCGATAATTAGCTGGACATCCGGCAGCATAACTTCCTGTAGGTGCATTCTTTGCCTGCAATTCTACTTCTTTGTAGTTTTTCATAATAAAATAAATTTAAAAATTGTGCCAAACACTTTCAGGTGGTTTGGCTTGACCTTTAATTAGATAAGTTGTTTTAATTACATATATTTATCATCAATGAAAATTGCAGGATATCTATTATTGCCTTTGTCAATGTAACTATAGTCAGTATACTTGTACAATAATATGCCATTAGCATCTTTTCCTGTAACCTCTACACTCGTTATGTCTTCTAGTTGAATACTTTTTTGAAAGTCTGAATTTGCATAACATGCTTTTAGTGTTACGGTGGTTGGTGTTTTAAATTTTGCCATAATCATAAATAATTAGAATTTCCCCTACTCACTTCTGTCGGCTTTTCGGGTTACTCCGTTAAGATTGATTTATTTGTTTGTTTGTTTGTTTGTTTGTTATACTTCACTTATTGTATTCATCTCATTGGCATCTTCAAATTTCACGTTCTCTTTCTCCTTTCAAGCGAATTGACTTTCTCTGTTCTTGAATTTCTACACCATCAAGACTTTTGGCAAGAGTAGAAGTAAACTTTCCTTATCAAGCACAAACAAACCAAGAGTTTTATTCAAGTGTGGACATAAAAAAACGTACCACCTTTGTTTTATTCTTGTGTAACGCCCTCGTAAAGCGCAAATAGCGAATAAAAGCAAAAGCAGCACGCTTATAACGCGTACTAACAACTGCCAATTCATGCTATTTGTTTGTAAAGTTTACGAGGTTTTACACAAAAAGAATTGGTCTGTCAGTAAAAATAATAAGGTTGTTCGCTAACTACCCAAGTGCAAATATACACAAATAAAAGTAATTATGCAAAACTTTCCATATTATTTTTCTGCTTTTGCTATTGTTAGAATATGAATCTTATGGCTTGCACTTTTAATGCCTTGCAAGCAATTCTCCATACTCTAATAGCTTCGTGTTACAAAATTATGGAATATGGCAGTCTCACCCAAAGGCTTTTACGGGCTTGTTTTAGTTAGTGGATTTGGTGGTTGTAACCGAAAAATAATGGTAAATTTAGCGGTTGTAACCGAAAAATCTTCCAAAATATTTGTTTTTCTCACATAATGTAACTATTTTTGCCACAAAATACTATTATATTATGATACATAGATTATTGACAGATGTACTAAAGGCTTCCTCCTTGCAAAAGATATATGTTATACTTGGACCTCGTCAAGTAGGCAAAACCACTATGCTGGAGCAATTGAAGCAGCCAAATGATTCCATACTGATGATGGATTGTGATAATTATGACGACAGGCTCTTGTTAGAGGATAAAACAAAAACGGAACTGGATAATCTGATAGACGGTTATGATGTGGTTATGATAGATGAGGCTCAAAAGGTTACTAATATCGGACTGTCACTAAAAATGCTGGGAGACTTGAAGTCAAGTGCCAGAATATATGTTACAGGTTCTTCGTCGTTGCAACTTACCGATGAGATAAGCGAGCCGGCTACAGGACGTTTGCTTGAGTATAAAATGTACCCGATGTCATTAACAGAGATGGCACAGCATACGTCAAAAAAAGAGGAGCAAAGGCTATTGCAGGTTCGTATGATATACGGTTTGTATCCTGAGGTGGTTACAAATCCCAAAGATGCCAGACAATTACTGCTGACCATAGCCAATAACTATTTGTATAAGGATATATTGGAGTACAAAGGTATAAAAAAACCGGAGTTGCTTAGAAAACTTTTGGTGGCTTTGGCACTTCAATTAGGCAACGAGGTCTCATATAATGAACTTAGCAATATGCTTGGTGTAGATAAGGAGACAGTGGAGAATTATATAGATTTGTTAGAGAAGTGCTTTGTTGTTTTCAGGCTAAACTCATATAGCGGGAACCTGCGGAATGAAATCAAAAAAGGAAAGAAAGTTTATTTCTACGATAACGGGATACGTAATGCAATAATATCAAATTTTGCTCCGTTGGAATCACGCAACGATACAGGGGCATTGTGGGAGAACCTTATGGTGTCAGAAAGAATGAAACATAACGAATATATAGGCAGTTATGCACAAATGTTCTTTTGGCGTACACAGAAACAGAAGGAGATAGACTTGGTGGAGTGGAAAGACGGTATGCTTGATACATTTGAGTTCAAGTGGAAGGAGGGCAAAACTTCAAGTATGCCAAAGGATTTTGCATCGGCGTACCCAAATTCCACCTTCAAAACCATAACACCTTCCAACTTCTGGGAGTTTGTGTAAGTCCACACCAAAAGGCTTTTACGGACTTGTTTACCAACCTTTAGGAGGGTTGGCTGTTTGGCGTTTTACTTGGTCTATAAGGTTGCAGTAGTCACGATACATGTGGTCTGTAATGGTGCATAAGTCATTACATTTGTTATACTGCTCTTTGTTATCTGCGGATGTTAACCATTTACAGGTTTCTTTCTTTATTTTGTAAATAATATCTTTGTATGAGTTTGCAAGTTTCTCAAATTCCGCACGGGTCTTGCAGTCGTCTATTTTAGGGTCATTGATTAACGCTATAAGAGTGTCTCGCATAGCATACGATGTCTCTTGTAAACGCTTTTTCATAAATTCAGGTGCGTTGCTGTACGATGGTCATAATTGTCGTATGGCATAAGGAAAGTATTTCTCCTCAAATATGTATGTAATGTCTTCAATTTGTTTAAAACTGGCTCTTTTTATTTTTGTGGGGTCTGAATATTTACGTCCAACGCTACCTTGAAAAAATCGTTCCAATATATCAAATTTTTCTGCCTCACTCATTTCTTCCTCCTCATTTTCTTCATCCTCATACTCAGAGGTACTCCCTTGCACACTCTTTTTCACCACTTTTACAATGGTATCTGTTTTTACAACTGTGTCTTTTGTTACAACTATTTGTTTGTGGACGGCATTTGTTATGGTATCCGTCTTAAAAACCGTATCTTTAACTATTACGGGGCTTACCTCTTCAGGTGGTGTGGCGGCAGGGTGGTTGTTTGGAATGAACCACCAAAGTGCAGCGGCGGCGATAATCATTAGCGGAAGCAGAAACAGCAGTGCTCTGGCTCTGTCTGCCGTGGCAATGGCACTCTTAATCTCAGAAATGTTCCGGTATCGGCGTTTTGGGTTTGTACGCCTGCACTTGCGGCAAATAAATGCGTATCGGTGCGGAAATATTAACTTAATTATTTTGCCTAAGGCATAGATGTCTGTAGGTATATGTGTCTCTCCGCCACTTGTCTGCTCAGGCGATGCGTATTGCTTAGTGTAGCCTTGGCTCTTTTCTAAATAGGAATCTGAGTCAGACAATCCAAAATCTACAAGAACCGCACGGTTCCCCTCTTTCCTGACCATAAAGTTCTGCGGCTTTATGTCATTATGGACAATGCCTTGTGCGTGCAAATCCTCTATAGCTTCAAAAATATCATTCAGAATAAGGGTGCGGGTATTGACATCGGGGTTAGACTGTAGAAATTTTTCAAGGGAGGAGCCTTCAATGTAATCAAGTTTCAGGTAGTAGCCAAGTTGGTCATTACGAAATATGCCGTAAGATTTGACAATATGTTTGCTGCTTGCCTGTGAAAGTATGGTATGCTCTCTCTCCAACAAGGCTTTCTCCTTTGCGTAATTGCCTTGATTCTTGTTGATAGCCTTTATAAAATAGACTTTGCCGCCTACAGTCTGCCTGTAAAGTTTATGATTTTGAGACAGCGATTTAAGCTCAGTCAGTTGATTGAGTTCCAACTCTTCCGTCATATCAGGTGTGGCGGATGTTATTATTTCAGAAGATTCGCCGGGCTTTGTCATTTCAGATTGCAAAGTAAGTGGTTTTTGACTATCTTTGCAAAAAAAATTATAAACATGGCAACCTCAATTCCGGCATCAACTCCTTCAATATCTGTTTTGATAAAGGCGGTAACTTCAAAATACAATGAAATCAAAAGTGATGATGAAAAGCCTTTGGATACCACAGAAGGCATTTTTACGCTTAAAGATAAGTATTTGAAGGCAAAAATCTGTGATGACACCCTACGCCGTCTATTGGGGCTTAAATCAGGTTATAAGAGTGTCCGTAAATTTACGCTTGATGTGCTGAGTCAGTTTGTTGGCTATGCTGATTGGGAGGATTTTAATGCTAACTGCTCCGATACTGATGGTGTGCAAAGCTATATCAACACCCAAAAAGCCACCATTGTCTCTGCAAAACTTTCAATAGGAGATAGGGTGGAACTTTCTTGGCTGCCTGACCGTAGATGTGTTCTTGAGTATAAAGGTAAAAACAAGTATGAAGTTATGGAAATCCATAACTCCAATACACTTGCGGTGTCTGACACACTGTGTTTCAGCACCATAACTATTGGTAAGCCAATTCAGGCAGATAACTTGGTTAAGGACGGCGTCAGTTACCAAGGGGTTGTCTTAGGCAAGAAAGACGGAATATCCTATGCCAAAGTTATTTCTGCATATTAATAAAGATATTGGCTATATCTTCACCAAATTCCTTGAATCCTGATTTCAGGATTTTCTCGTATGAACTATACTTTACAGAGTAGCGTTTCTGTTTGAAAGAAAAACATTTTCCTGATGTATCACTGGCATACCCCGATATCTCTATACTTTGGTTGCCTGCTCCAAAACCAACCCATACACGTAATGCACGGTTTCCCATATCCAAACTTTCAATGTTTAGTTTAATTAGGATTTCACCGTTTTTTGGAGTGGTGTTGCTGTTGGCAATCTTAACCTCTATGTTCTTGTCTTTCAATTCTTTTTCAAGTTGTTTTTGAAATATGGAAGGTGCTTCAGTAAGAGCCTTTTTTAAGGCAGGGTATTGGTTGTCATCCTTATCGGGCCATACCACTTTATCCTGACCAATGGGAAGAATAACTATAGTCTTATAGTTATCAATGTTAACCACTTTGTTTATATTGATGTAATCAAGATAGTTACACCAATCCTTGTACTCTCCTGTGGCTATTGGTGTATTGTGTTTTTTTGCACACAAAACTCCGCAACATAATATTGCGGAGATTATAAGAATTGCCTTTTTCATTATGTGTCAGTTTTTAGTCTTTGAACTTGGCACAAATGAACTCACGGTTCAAGCGGGCGATGGCACTAAGAGGAACGCACTTAGGACATTCTGCGGCACAAGCACCTGTGTTGGTGCAGTTACCAAATCCAAGTTCATCCATCTTGCCAAGCATAGCCTTAACACGGCTTGCAGCCTCAACCTTTCCTTGAGGAAGAAGTGCAAGTTGGCTGACTTTGGCGGCTACAAACAACATTGCAGAACCATTCTTGCAAGCGGCGGCACAAGCACCGCACCCAATACAAGATGCGTTATCCATTGCCTCATCGGCGTTTTTCTTAGAAATAGGAATTGCATTTGCATCAGGAACACCACCTGTGTTTACAGATACAAAACCACCTGCCTGCATAATTTTATCGTATGCACGGCGGTCAACCATCAAGTCCTTGATTACAGGGAATGCGTTAGAACGCCATGGTTCAACTGTAATGGTTTCTCCGTCATGGAAACGGCGCATGTGAAGCTGACATGTAGTAACTGCACTGTCAGGTCCGTGTGGGTGTCCGTTAATGTAGAGTGAACACATACCGCAGATGCCTTCACGGCAATCATGGTCAAATACTACAGGCTCTTTCTTCTCAGAAATAAGCTGCTCATTCAGCACATCCAACATCTCAAGAAATGAACTGTCTGTAGAGATGTTGTTGAGTTTATATGTCTCAAAGTGTCCTTTTGCTTTGGGACCGGCTTGACGCCAAACTTTAAGGGTTATATTAATAGTTTTATCCATAATTCTGATAATTTTATTATTATTTTATTTATTAATATTTTTGAGGATAGATTTCTTTTCAAAGAGGGAGTTTAGTGGACTAAATGACCGATGAAGAAAAGGAATATATACCAAAAAGATTAATAAAAATTAGTTTTTATAGTTACGTGTCTTACGTTCTGTAAACTCATAATCAAGAGGTTCCTTAAGCATTACAGGTTCCTTGCCGTCTCCTGTAAATTTCCAGCATGATGCAAAGGAGAACTTGTCATCCTGACGGAGTGCCTCACCCTCAGGTGTCTGATACTCCTCACGGAAGTGACCACCGCAAGACTCTTCACGCATAAGAGCGTCACGAGCCATAAGCTGACCTATTTCAATAAAGTCAGCAAGACGCAGAGCCTTTTCAAGTTCTACATTTAGGTCATCGGCTGTGCCAGGAATAAATACATTACTCCAGAACTCTTTTCTTATCTCATCAATTTTCTTGATAGCGGTTTCAAGACCTGCTTTTGTTCTGCCCATACCTACAAAATCCCACATAATCAGACCAAGTTCACGGTGAATGCTGTCAACAGAACGGCTGCCTTGAATTGCCATAAGTTTGGCAATCTTATCTTTTACACCCTTTTCAGCCTCCTCAAATTCAGGAAGGTCAGTACTCATGCGTGGAACTGTAATTTGGTCTGCCAAGTAGTTTTGAATGGTGTAAGGAAGAACAAAGTATCCGTCAGCCAAACCCTGCATAAGGGCAGATGCACCAAGACGGTTTGCACCGTGGTCAGAGAAGTTTGCCTCACCTATACAGAACAAACCTTTAACTGATGTCATAAGTTCATAGTCAACCCAAATACCGCCCATTGTGTAGTGGATGGCAGGGAATATCATCATTGGGTCTTCGTATGGATTTTCATCAACTATTTTTTCATACATTTGGAACAGGTTGCCGTACTTTTGTGCTACAACATCCTTGCCAAGACGCTTGATGGCATCAGAGAAATCAAGGAATACTGCAAGACCTGTTGCGTTTACACCAAAGCCTGCATCGCAGCGCTCTTTAGCGGCACGGGAAGCAACGTCACGTGGAACAAGGTTACCAAAAGCAGGGTAGCGGCGTTCCAAGTAGTAGTCACGGTCCTCTTCAGGAATGTCACGTCCTTTTATTTTGCCTGCCTGAAGTGCCTTTGCATCTTCAAGTTTCTTTGGTACCCAAATTCTACCATCGTTACGCAATGATTCTGACATAAGTGTCAGTTTTGATTGGAATGCTCCGTGAACAGGAATGCATGTAGGGTGAATTTGTGCATAGCAAGGGTTTGAGAAATATGCACCCTTTCTATAAGCCTGCATTGCGGCGGAACCGTTAGATGCCATAGCGTTTGTAGATAGGAAGAATGTGTTACCGTAACCACCTGTGCCTATTACAACTGCGTGAGCAAAGAAACGCTCAATTCTACCTGTAACAAGGTTACGTGCAATAATTCCTCTTGCTCTGCCTTCAATTACTACAATGTCAAGCATCTCATAACGGGAATACATTTTAACCTTGCCTTTACCTATCTGACGGCTCAATGCTGAATAAGCACCAAGCAGAAGTTGTTGACCTGTCTGACCTTTAGCGTAGAATGTACGTGACACCTGGGCACCGCCGAATGAACGGTTATCAAGCAGACCGCCGTATTCACGTGCAAAAGGAACACCTTGTGCAACGCATTGGTCAATAATGTTGTTTGATACCTCTGCCAAACGATAAACATTGGCTTCACGGGCACGGTAGTCACCGCCTTTTATTGTATCGTAGAACAAACGATAAACAGAGTCACCGTCATTCTGATAGTTCTTTGCAGCGTTGATACCACCTTGAGCGGCAATAGAGTGTGCTCTACGAGGTGAATCCTGAATACAGAAACTAAGTACATTGAATCCCATTTCTGCAAGTGATGCGGCTGCAGATGCACCTGCAAGACCTGTACCTACAACTATAATGTCAAGTTTACGTTTGTTGGCAGGGTTTACAAGTTTTTGATGAGCCTTGTAGTTTGTCCATTTTTCAGCAAGAGGACCTTCAGGTATCTTTGCATCAATCTTTTCTGTCTGCACCGGTTTTGGAGCGTCAACCTTCTTAGGGGTAGCCTTCTCCGTTGTTTCTTTTTTAGTAGCCATATTATGTATGTTTTATTTGTTACTGATTAAATTGCGGCACATGTTGCAGCACAACAATTGCCTGCTACAAAGTAATATACAAGAACTACAAGGAACATAAGCACTATGATAGTGGCAATTATGTTGCTTATACATTTGATACGTGGAAGCCAAATGTTATTGCTCCAACCAAGTGTCTGCATTGCACTCCAGATACCGTGTGTAAGGTGGTACCAAAGAGCAACAAACCAAAGCAGGTAAGGTACAAAGAAGTACCACTGTGCAAAGGTGTATTTTATAAGTTCAACTCCGTTTGCAGGCTCTTGTCCAAGAATCTCAACAAGCTGCATCTTTGCCCAGAAGTTGCAAAGGTGAAGAACTATACCGGCAAGGATAATGAAACCAAGCACAAGCATGTTCATTGAAGACCACTCAACATTGTTTGCACGTGAAGATACTGCGTAACGCTCTTTTCCGCGTGCACGATAGTTGATTATTGACAACACAAATGCATAAAGAATATGCACTACAGCCAGAAACGCAAGCCCAAGTGTTCCTACAAGGGCGTACCAGTTGGCTCCCAAAAACTCGCAAATCATGTTGTAGCCATCTTCAGAGATGATTGCAACAAGATTCATAGTTGCGTGAAAGAGTAGGAACAGTGCAAGACACGCACCTGTGATACTCATCACGAACTTCCTTCCTACAGAAGAATTGAATAACCACATAAATTTAAGATTTTAATTATTAATAATTGAATTTTTTTGTTGTTTCTGCAATATTCTACAAAGGTAGTGTTTTAGACTGATTTTTCCAAAAAAAATTAATGGAATCAATATCGTCAGGGTGAAACCAATTTATTGAGTTGTCACGATTGAACCAAGTCAGTTGCTTTTTTGCATAATGCCTGGTATTTTGCTTTATTTGTGCAATGACATCTTCTCTTGATGCGGTCTTGCCGTCAAAAAAGTCAAACCACTCCTTAAAACCTACTGTGTTAAGGGAATTAAGGTGTCTTAAATGGTACACTGAATGTGCCTCCTCTTCAAGCCCCGATACCACCATAGCATCAACGCGGGCATCTATGCCGGCATACAGTTCCTCCCGCTGACGGTTAAGCCCAATTTTTACAATTTTGAACGGGCGTTCCTTTTTTGTGCCTGTAAGTATAGTGGAGTAGGGCTTGCCCGTATATATGCACACTTCCAAAGCGTGCATCACGCGTTTTGGGTTCTTTATGTCAACCTTTTCATACCAGACGGGGTCAAGCATACGCAACATTGAAACTATGTGGTCAAGCCCTCTTGTCCTGTATAGTTGCAGAACATTGTCACGCGTTTCTTCGTCTACTCTTGGTACATCATCCATTCCGTTGCATACGGCATCAATGTACATCATTGAGCCTCCAACCATCAATGCGTAATCTGATTTTTCAAAAACGGAGTCAATTATTTTTAGGGCATCTAACTCATACTGACCTGCACTATAATAGTCAGTCAACTCCTTTTGAGCAATGAAATAGTGCTTTACTTGATTTAACTGTTCTGTTGTGGGTGCGGCGGTGCCAATAGGAATACCCCTATAAATCTGCCTTGAATCGGCTGAAATAATAGGGGTATCAAGAGTTTTTGCAATATTTATACTTAGTGCTGTTTTACCAACACCTGTAGGACCAAGGAGTACAAACAATGTCTTCCCGTCCATAATATGCTACCTCAGGTCATTGAGGTCATCATCAAAGTTCAAGTCAGAGAAACTGTCGCTGTCAAGCTCATCCATATCAAAGTTCTCATCGCCGTAGAAGTTCTCATCAATGTCATCACCGGCAGGCACTCCACCTTTGACAGGTTTTGTAATGTCACCAAAATCCTCAATCTTATATTGTTCAGGTGGGTTTCCTGTTGAGGCAGTGCATTTAGGCTCGTCCATATCCTTACCGGGAACAATCTCCTTAAGTTGTATGTAGAATGCACGGTCTGTAATGTTGTCAAAAACATACATAAGTTTTTGGTCTTCATCACTGATGAGTTCGCTAAGTGCCGTCTCATCCATAGTGTAGGAGTCAACATCCATGCCGGTTTCCATTTCAATCAGGGAAATCTCCTGCTCTTTTTCCCAATCATCATCACAGGTGAAGAATGATGTGATACCGTCTTTTGTAAAGCCAACTGAATCAAGAATGGCATTGTTGAGGTCAATGAACTTTGCTTCAGAGTCTATGGAGATTTCTCTCATAAACCCGTCAACCTCATTTGAAATCAGAACAAATTTGTAAATCATTGTTTTAATAATCTGTCAAGTTCCTCAACGCTTGCGCGGAAGGTCTTGTCTGTGTCCATAAGGTCCTGTACTGTTTTGCATGCATGCAGAACAGTGGCGTGATTCCTTTTTCCTATGGTTGTGCCAATAGTGGTAAGGGAATCTTTTGTCTTTAGTTTTGCAAAGTACATTGCAACCTGGCGGGCTTGTACTATCTCTCTCTTTCTTGTTTCTGATAGTATGCTTTCAAGTGACACTCCGTAGAAGTCACAAACAATATCCCTGATTTCCTGTACAGTGTAGTTCTTTTGTGATGACGCAACAATATTACCTATAACCTTGCTTGCAAGGTCAATGTTTATGCTGCGCTGGTTCATTGTTGATTGGGCGACAATTGAAATTATTGTGCCTTCCAAGTCTCTGATGCTGCCGGTAACATTTTCAGCAATGTAGTTAATGACATTGTCTGATATCTTAAGTCCGTCCTTCTCAACATTTGCCTTAAGAATGGCTTTTCTGGTTTCAAAGTCAGGCAATTCAATTTCAGCACTCAGTCCACATTTGAAACGCGTAAGCAGTCTGTCTTCCATACCCTCAAGTTCAGCAGGCTTTTTATCGCAAGTGAATACAAGTTGCTTGCCCATCTGCTGCAGATGGTTGAATATTTGGAAGAAAATGTTTTGTGTCTGTTTTCTGTTGCCCTCTCCAAACTCCTGTATGTCATCAACAATAAGAACGTCCAATGACTGATAGTAGTTAATGAAGTCATTAATCTGGTTTGTTCTTGCCGCTTCAGTAAATTGTAGTTGGAACAGACTTGACGATATGAACAACACTCTTTTCTGTGGATGAAGTTCAAGAACCTTAAGTCCTATGGCATTTGCAAGGTGGGTTTTGCCAACACCTGATTTGCCATATATGAAAAGTGGGTTGAATATATTTTTACCGGGTTGGCTTGCAATGTTTATACCTGCTGTACGAGGCAATTTGTTGCAGTCTCCCTCAATGAATGTTGCAAAACTGAATTTAGTGTTAAGGTTACTGTTGAAAGTGGATGACGCTACTTTGCTATCAGGAACGATGTCAGTGCCGGGAACATCAGTATAGCCGCTTTTCTTATTCTCCTTATCAACAGCATATCTGTAAACTAATTTGATTTCCTTTGCAAACACTCTTGCAAGAGTCACTTGCATCAAATCATAATACTTCTCCTCAAGCAGTTCCTTAAAGAAAGCGGAAGGAACTTCAATAGTTAGTGTGTTGTCAGTGCTCTTCAACGGAACAATTGGAGTGAACCAGGTGTTGTATGCCTGCTCATCAATGTTGTCCTTTATTATTTGAAGACACTGATTCCACTGCTGTGTAATGTCGGCACTCATTGTATAATTTTTTTAAACTTTGTATTTCTTTTCGCACTACAAAAGTGGCACTAATTTTTTGAAAAAAAAACACCAAAAATATTTGGAAATTTGAAAAACAATACAATGCTTTGGATTTTAAGTACTTAATTTAATTTGCTGAAATTCAATATCTTACAATTGTAAAAAAATAAAATATGCTGACACTCACACGCTTACAATGAAATCTTAAAAAATCCTAAAAAATGTAAAAAAAAAGGGAAGATGTTGAATTATAACAAGTTCCCTTTAAGTGTTAAAGAATGTTAAAGATTTTTACTTCTTTGTCTCTTTAGGTTTCTTGTCTTTTGCTCCAAAAAGGGAGAAGTGAACATATCGTTTAGGATTCTCCTTCAAGTCAACAACAAGGGCGTTTGCGTTGAATGCAATGGAGTCTATATGATAGTAAAGTTGTTTGTCATTTAACAAGAGACCGATGGTGTTGTCAGTGGTGTTAAACTTGTTTGTAACCAATTTCAAATTGTTTATGGTTGTGTTTACTTCATCAAGAGTACGTTTCAAATCAGCCTTGCTTACATCGGTTGTAATTTTGTCAAGATTGCTTGTTATACGCTTTGCGTCAGCCATAATAGGAGGCACATCCTTGTCAAGTACGGTGTTCAGCTTAGCCGATGCTATCTTCAGATTTTTTGTGGCACCCTCAGTGTTTGTAAGAATGTTGTTGACTTTCTCACTCTCAATCACATTCTTTATGGCACGGATTGTGGAGTCAACAGTAGGTATCATCTCCTTTATAGGTGGTACAAGTTCTCCTGCAATGTTGGCAAGCATTCCGCCTGTAATGGTTCCTTCCAGAGTATCGCCGTATTGACAAATCTCATTGCTTCTGCCAAGCCTTAGTTGTATTGCCTTGTCTCCAAGCAGTCCGGTCTCATAAACTTCCGCTATTGTTCCTTTAGGAACCACCAACTGTTTGTCAACAGTAAGTTCAAGGGTGATGGGAGCCTCTTTTGTGTAGTCAAACCTAATGTCGCTCACATGACCTACCTGATAGCCGTTAATGAGTACGTGACTTGTCTTTACAATGCCGTCAACTCTGTCATATTGTACATAAAATACGGAATTTGGGGTAAAGATGTTTATTCCTTTCAGAAAGTTGATTCCAAAATACAACATTGCAATGGCACATGCAACTGCAAGTCCAATCTTTGTTTCCCTGTTCCAAAATTTCTTTTTCTGTTCCATAATTATTCTATTTTTTCAATGTTTCCTGTACATTAATTCTTACGCCGTTTTTGTAGGCGACAACAAACGCTCCGTTGAATCTGTCTTTCAAACTATCTTTTAGAGCCATGACTTCATTGTAATTTTTTGAAGCGCCACAAAAATATTTGTATCCCACTGACTCTTTTGATTCCTCTAATCCGTTGATCCCTTTGAAAATAGGGTCAGAAAGGCTGCGTTGTTTTGAAGACACAAGGATTTGGAGTTTATATATAACCTCATCCGTTGCAGGAGTTGCAACTACTGCAGGAGCGGCAGCCACAGCAGGGGCGGCATCTATAGCGGGAGCCGTTTCCACAGCAGGGGTGACAGGTTCTTCAGCCTTTTGGGTGGAAGAAGGTGTGGTTGATTGGGTATCGGAGTTTAGAATATGTTCTCCTTTTCTCTCAAGACTATGAATGTAGTCAATAATGCCTTTGTAAATAGCCTCCGCATTCTCTATCTGTTTGTTATCATCATTAAGGGCTTTTTCCTCCTCCTTGTTTGAAATGAATCCAAGTTCAATAAGCACAGCAGGCATAGCGGTTGCCCTTAATACAAGGAATCCGGCTTGTCTTACACCTCTGTCAGTCCGTCCGCTTGAATCCAAAAGTTTTGTTTGAATATAGTCTGCACAAGAGATACTGCGTTGGCTGTACTCATCTTTCATAAATTCAAACATAATGTAGGAATCGGTGCTGTTAGGGTCAAATCCCTGATACTTGCTTTCATGGTCGTCCTCAAGCAAGATAACGGAGTTCTCAAGCATTGCCACCTCCATATTCTCCTTTGAACGCGATACACCAAGTGAGAATGTCTCAATTCCGTTTGCCGCTTTGTTTTTTGATGAGTTTGTGTGAATTGACACAAACAAATCAGCCTTGTTCCTGTTTGCTATTCTGGCACGTTCATTAAGTTCAATGAAAACATCCTTGTCTCTTGTGAAAATGACTTTTATTTCAGGATTCCTCTCCTTAATCATATCGCCTACAAGCAGAGCATGACGCAAATTAATGTTCTTCTCCTTAGACATAAGTCCCACTGCACCTGCATCATTTCCTCCGTGACCTGCATCCAGTACAATAGTAAAAGCCTGACAGCTGATTGAGACCAAAACTGCGGCTGCTAATGACAATATATTCTTAAGTTGCATTTTGTGTTTGTTTTGAAACTACAAAGATAGTGAATTTTTTTATATCTTTCCCTTTGACGATGCTAAACTGTGTAAGTATGTGTAATTTTTTTAAAAAATGGCAGAAAAAACCATATTTAATGCGTATATTTGTAGTTTATTGCACTTATAGTGTCAATTTGTGAAAAAGTATGCCTACATATTATTGATAATGCTTCTGGTGCCTTTATTGGTGCAAGCGGGGAAGAATGAGTCTCCTGCCATTACTAATGATGTCCAGTATTCGGCAAAAGATTCAATTGTAATGACAGGCTCAAAGATTGCAGAACTTTACGGCGATGCTGAGGTTTATTACGGAAATATTTCACTTAAAGCCGCTTACATTAGAATGAGACTTGACAGTAACACCATTTATGCAAAAGGTGTCATTGATTCAACTGGCACAATGCAGGGAAAACCAAAGTTCAAGGAGGGTAATGAGGAGTATGAGGCTAAGGAGATGCGTTACAATTTCAAAACCAAAAAAGGTATAATCAGCGGAACAGTAACACAGCAGGGAGAAGGCTATGTAACCGCCAAAAGAACAAAAAAAGTATCTGACGATGAATTTTGCCTGCAAGGAGGAAAATATACAACTTGTGACAATCATGAAAATCCGCACTTCTATTTGGCTCTGACCAAGGCAAAACTCAAGCAGGGCAAATATATAGTATCGGGTCCTGCCTATATGGTTCTTGAAGATGTGCCGTTGCCGCTTGCCATTCCGTTCGGCTATTTTCCTATAAATGAGAAATATTCATCAGGAATTCTGTTCCCGACATTAGGCGATGAGGCTGCCAGAGGTTTCTTTGCCAAAGGGATGGGCTACTACTTTGCCATAAATGATTATTTAGACCTTGCCATTACCGCCGATATATACACAAAAGGTTCTTGGAACCTGACATTGGCTTCATCATATAAGTGGAGATATAAGTTCAGCGGTTTACTTAACCTGAGTTTTATGCAGAATGTGTACGGAGAGAAACACACACCTGACTACTCCAAGTCAAATGACTTCAGAATATTGTGGTCTCATACGCAGGATGCCAAAATGAGCCCCAGCACACAGTTCTCAGCAAGTGTGAACTTTGCCACATCAAGTTATGAACGTAACAATGTGGATAGTTATTATAATCCTAATCTGCTGTCACAAAACACTAAGAGCAGTAGTGTAACCTTTTCCCAATCTTTTCCCGGTACGCCTATATCGCTCTCTGCAAGTATGAATGTTACACAGCGTACAAGTGACTCCACACTGAATCTTACTCTTCCGCAAATAACATTCAGTGTCAGCCGTACATATCCGTTCAAACGGAAAAAGGCGGTCGGGAAAGAGAGATGGTATGAAAAAATAGCCCTTTCCTATAACATGAATATATCAAACAGTGTCACTTGTAAGGAGAGTCAGTTTGTCCATACAAACTTCTTAAGGGATTGGAACAATGGAATCAAGCATGAAATTCCTATTTCAGCGTCATTTACCATTGCAAAATATCTGAATCTTAACATTAATGTCTCCAATAAACTTATGTGGTACTTCCGCCGTGTTGACCAACATTGGGAAGGCGATGCGGCAAGCGGCTCAGTTGTGGCGGACACTACTTTAGGATTCTATAACATCTACTCCATGAACGCTTCAATAGGTTTGTCCACAACATTTTACGGATTCTTCACTCCTAAGGTTAAGAAAGGGAAAAAGGCTCCAGTATTCAGACACAAAATAGTTCCTACGGTATCATTTACGGGGGCGCCTGATTTTGGTACTGATGTGTGGAAATATTGGGGCAGTTATGAGAGACCGTTAGCACAGGGCGGATTCTCAACCGTTTATTATGACCGCTATTCAGGTGGAATATTCGGAGGTTCTCCAAGCAGAGGGGCGCAGGCCGCCATATCATTCAGTGTAGCCAATAATTTGGAAATGAAGTATTTTAGTCAGAAAGACACTACCGGGAAAGCAAAGAAAGTTACATTGATTGACAATTTTTCATTTGGAAGCGGCTATAATTTTGTTGCCGACTCTTTGAATTGGGAGAACATAAATCTGAACTTGAGGTTGAAGTTCTGGGACCAGTTTACAATGAATATTGATTTTATTTTAGACCCGTACACTTATAATGTAAATGAATACGGAGCAGTTACAAGAGTAAATGTAACCCAGGTTAAAAAGAATCATGTGTTGGGTAGGTTGATGAGTACAGGCACCTCTTTTGGCTATACATTCAATAATCAGACCTTTAAGAAGAAAAAGGACAACTCCGATGCCAACTCTTCAGAAAACAAGTCAAATTCATCACTTGAAACAGATATAGCATCGTTAGACCCGTTATCAACGCCTACGGAAAGGGAACTTAAGAGAGAAAAATGGAAAAAGGAGGATAAGGATTATCAGGAGTTCAAAATTCCGTGGTCTCTTAATCTAAGTTATAGTATCAGATATGCCTACGCTGACTTTAACTATGAGATAATGGAGTACAACCGTAAGCTGACCCATAACCTGAGCATTTCAGGAAGCATTGATTTTACAAAGACATGGCACTTTAGCGTATCTACATATTATGATATAACAAACAACAAGTGGAGTTATATGAATTGCACCATATCTAAGGATTTGCATTGTTGGCAGATGTCGTGCAGTTTTGTGCCTATAGGACAATACGCCACATATAACTTTATGATAGGTGTCAAGTCAAGTCTGCTGTCAGATTTGAAATATACAAAACAGAGCGATTATTCAGACCATATAAATTGGTACTAAACAAAGGAAAAATATGGAGAACAAGAAAAATTATTATTTTGCGGTAACCTACCAGTTGAAGGTAGGAGATGAACAGGAGGTTATGGAGACAGCCACTCTAGAACATCCGTTGTGCTTTTATAGTGGCGTTGGAATGATGCTTGACAAGTTTGAAGAGCAAATTCTGCCTCTGAATGTGTGTGACAAGTTTGATTTTACAATTCCTTGCGCCGATGCGTACGGAGAGTACGACGATGCCGGTGTCATAGATTTGCCAAAAAGCACTTTTGAGGTTGACGGAAAGGTTGATGAAAGAGTGTTGTTTGAAGGTAATGTTGTGCCTCTTACTGATGAAGACCACAACCGGATTAACGCTTCAATAGTTAAGGTTGGCAAGGATATAGTTACTGTTGACCTGAACCATCCGTTGGCAGGAGAGGATTTACATTTTATAGGCTCAGTTATTGTCAAGCGTGAGGCAACGGCAGAAGAGATTGCCAACATGTTCTCTCATCACTCATGCAGTGGTGGGTGTGGCGGATGTGGAGAATGTGGGGAATGTGGGGAATGCCACTAATATTATGCGTTCTCCTTTTATTCGTTTAATGGAAATGGTAGCATTCTGTGTGCTGACGCTTTTGCCCGTTTCCATTGTAAGCAGTTTGGATATTTCACGAGGGTGAATGCCGTACGGTTTCAATAGTTCAAAAAGAAGTGTTTCAGGTTCAATGAACTCCTGAACTTTAGATAAATTTATATAGAGGGTGTTTCCGTTCTGTGATAACACTCTCTCTTTTTGTTCCTCTATCACCTTATTATATATATTGGCAATAGCAGAAAAATTTTCCATGTTTGCCGTCATGGTATCGGCAAAGTTCGGCTTTATTTTCTCTATTTCAGGAATCAGAATATTGCGAACCTTGTTTCTGTTATAAACAGTCTCAAGGTTTGTAGAGTCAGTAACAAACGTCAGACCTTCATTTGACAGGTAATTCTCTATCTCTTTCCTGCTGACACATAGCAGCGGGCGTACAACATATCCGTTTTTTGCCCTTATTCCGCAGATGCCCATAATGCCTGCACCCCTAATTAAATTAAGTAGTGCGGTCTCTATGCTGTCATCTCTGTGATGAGCAACGCATACGGCTGAGGCACCATATTTTATGCGTAGGCTTTCAAACCAATTGTAACGTAATTCTCTTGCCGCTTCTTCTGTGCCTAATTTGTGGGTGGAAGCGTATGTAACGGTGTCAAAATCTGTAATTTCAAGTT
Source organism: Candidatus Enterocola sp. (assembly GCA_045643245.1). GTDB lineage: Bacteria > Bacteroidota > Bacteroidia > Bacteroidales > Paludibacteraceae > Enterocola. The sequence goes on along the minus strand of JAZUKL010000010.1, from coordinate 21,264 downwards.
CAATGTCCTGTTTTTTGCAAAAATCCTCTACAAATTGTTGGTCTCTGTCAGATTCGTTGCCTCTTAAATGAAAATTGCAATGGGCGGCAATTATAGTGTATCCAAGTTTTTTAAGAATATAGGCAAGGCATACGGAGTCTGCTCCGCCGCTAAGCCCTGTAATTACTTTTGATGATGGTTGCAGAAGATGGTTTGATTCTATGTATGCATGGATTTTATTAAGCATAGCGGACACGGCTCAAATTCTTTTAATGTTTGCTCCCAAGGCATTGAGTCTGCCGTCAATATTTTCATATCCACGGTCTATTTGGTCAATGTTATGTATTGTGCTGGTTCCGTCTGCACTCATGGCGGCAATAAGAAGTGCAATGCCGGCACGTATGTCAGGAGAGGACATGGTGGCGGCTCTCAAGTGAAATTCATTTCCAAGTCCTATAATGGTGGCTCTATGTGGGTCACAAAGTATTATTTTTGCCCCCATATCTATCAGTTTGTCAACAAAGAACAGACGGCTCTCAAACATTTTCTGATGGATAAGCACGCTGCCGTTTGCCTTTGTAGCCACCACTAACATAACGCTTAACAGGTCAGGGGTTAGTCCTGGCCATGGTGCGTCAGCAATTGTCATAATGGAGCCGTCAATGTATGACTCAATTTGCAAGTGTTCCTGCTTTGGAATGAATATATCATCGTTTCTGACTTCAAGTTTCACACCCAAGCGGCGGAAACTGTCAGGAATAAGTCCAAGATTCTTTATTGACACGTTTTTTATGGTCAGCTCTGAACCTGTCATTGCAGCCATTCCAATGAAACTTCCAACCTCTATCATATCAGGCAGAATGGTGTGCTTGCAACCTTTAAGTGCCTCTACTCCGTTGATGGTAAGTAGGTTTGAGCCTATGCCACTGATGTCAGCACCCATAAGTGTAAGCATTTTGCACAGTTGCTGAATATAAGGCTCGCATGCTGCGTTGTATATTGTAGTTGTGCCTTTTGAAAGAACAGCCGTCATTATTATGTTTGCAGTTCCCGTAACAGAAGCCTCATCAAGAAGCATATAGCAGCCTTTCAAATTCTTGCCACTTACATTAAATATCTGTTTCTGAACATCGTAGTTAAATTCCGCCCCTAACTTTATGAGACCTTCAAAATGGGTGTCAAGACGGCGGCGTCCAATCTTATCACCGCCCGGTTTTGGAATAAGAGCCTCTCCAAACCTTGCAAGAATAGGTCCTACAAGCATTACAGAACCTCTTAAACTGCTGCTTTTTCTGTAATACTCATCAGAATGCAGATAATTGAAGTCAATGCTTTCTGCCTTAAATGAGTATGTATGGTCAGAACATTTGGTAACCTTAACCCCCATTTTACTTAATAAGGAAATCAGTTGGTTTACATCTGAAATGTCAGGAATGTTTTCAATTGTAACTTCCTCTGGTGTAAGCAGTGTGGCACAAATAACTTGTAGTGCCTCATTCTTTGCACCTTGAGGTGTTATTTCACCATGCAGTTTATGTCCTCCTTCAATTACAAACGATGCCATTACTTTTTCTTGTTAGTGGTTTTCTTTGAGTTCTTTTTATTGTTTTGCTGATGAGCGGGGTTCTGACGTAGCAGCATCTCTTCTGTGCTTTTTAGTTGGAATTCGCCACCTCTTAAGTCAATCTTGCCGTTTGACATGTCAAATAAGTCCTGCAGAATGGTTTTGTCTTCTACATTATCCTTATTCCAAACCAAATAACATCTTTTCATGTGGTTTGCAATAACCTCGATATATCTTTCACGGTCATTGCCTTCAAGTTTATCGGCAAGCCCTACAAGTTTGTTCATAAATTCACCGTAGTAACGGTATCTTACATTACCGTTAGGATAAGGAATCTTGTCTGGAATGGTTTTTTGTGGCTCTTGCGGCACATCGTAAGGGTAGTCAATGTCAAGTTTATAGTTTGACATAATGGCAAGGTGGTCCCAAAGTTTGTGTTTGAAATCATTTACATCTCTAAGATGCGGAAAGAAAATTCCCATAGTGTCAATTATGGTATTTACGCATCTGGTGCGTTCCTCCTTATCCTCAATGGTCATTGCGTACTCCACCATTTTCTGAATGTTTCTGCCGTACTCTGTAAGAATCAACTTGTTTTTAGGTAGATTATCCATAAATCACTTTGTTTTTTGGAACAGTTGCCACAAATTCCTTTAGGTAGAAAGGTTCAAAATAGGCCACATCCACAAAATTCTTGTTCCTATAAGCCTCCCATGCCATTTTATACATTTCTGTTGCCATTGGCGATACGCCGTCTAAGAACATTGCATTATTACTTGTCAGCACTTGTCTGCATTTTCCGCTGCCGTTTCCAAAGAAACATATCTTTCTTTTAGCCAGCAGGTCAGCAAAAGAATTTTCATCTATTATATTGGCTTTCACCATTTCAACTTCATTTAACTCTCTGTCATAAACGGCACTGTAAACCTCCATTCTACGGGCGTCAATCATGGGGCAGAGTAGGGTATCGGAGTCTGTTTTTTCTCTTACTCCCGATGCCATAATCTTTAGTGTAGGTATAGCAATTAGCGGAATATCTTTTCCATAACAGAATCCTTTTGCAAATGATGTTCCTATTCTAAGCCCTGTATATGAGCCTGGACCTTGACTAAGTGCAACTGCACATATTTCAACTCCTTTTTGCTTTGCCTCTTCCTCAATCTCCTTAACAAACCTGCCAATAACCTTGCTGTGGTTGTTTCCTTCAGCATCAACCTTGCATACAACAACCTCCGTTTCCGTAGCCAATGCCACAGAACATACCGTAGTTGAAGTGTCTATATTAAGAATTGCCTGCATAATAACAATTATGCAAAATTAGTGCTAATTTATTTATTTGCCAAAAAAATAGGTGCTTAATGTAGAAAAACTACTTGATTATTAACAATCATAATAACTTTACCATTATAGATTGGCACTCATTCATTTTGATGGTCAAGGTAATATTGGAATTCTTTTTCTAGCATAATAAATATTTATTTCTGCTTGCAAAGATACAACATAATTTTCAATCCACTAAATAAAATTTCACGTAACTTGCTGAGTTTGAAAACTATAACTATTGCTACGATTTTTAAACCCAATACATTTCACATACTCAATAACTTAAATCATAACAAGTTTAGAAAATAGAGAAATATGACATTTTTTGCTATCCAATAAGGTTATCAATAAAATCTCTTGCCTTTTGAACTGTAATTTTATTAATGAAATTTTTCTGTTGTAGAATTCTATCTAATGTTTTACCAATAAACTGGGTAACACCTCTTGAATTTCTCCCTGCCCAATGAAATTGTTTAACAGTAGTTTCTGTAAGTTCATCGTGATAAACAGAGCATAAAACTGTTTTCATAATACCATTTTCATCAATACCTATAAGGTATACAAAGAAAATGGTGTTTCCCTCTGCCATAATTTCCAAAAACTTATCTATGTTATAAGCCTTTGGATTTGAGTCCAAATAAACAACTTTTGTTTTAATATCTGTATATGTATCACCATTACTATACTTCACATGATAATCGCCTAACCCATTTTTTGTGTCATATATAGGTAATATGCTTTCGACCTGTGCGAGTCTATTCATAAGAATTTTTCGTTCTTCAACACTAGATGTAATCAGGGATTCAATCAGGCGACCACGGATATTAACATTCTCAATATGAGATGCTACAAGAATTGAATCAGAGCAATCTTTAACACGAGAATCCAAATCTCTGTTAAGAGCTATAAAATTTTCTGAATTTATAAACTTTTGGGCTCTTTCAATAGATTCATAAATTAAGTTTCTTGTTGCAGTTGTAATTTCGTATTTCTTGCCAGTAGGAGCAATTGCAGAGGTTTCTTCTACCAATCGTTGTAAATTATCATTCCAAGTAAATCCTTGATGAAAAGCAAACAGTTTTTCAAAGTTCTTAGCGTTGTTCTCTATGTTTTGATATGTCTTGATTATGTCGCTACCGTTAAAACTACCCTTGATATTAGTCATTGAGAGTTGTTGCGAACTATGGCTTATTTTGGAAAGGAAAGTTGTATTTGCCAAGAATAATTTATTTGTATTGACACCTGACACAAGCACTACGAAAAATGGAATATGGTCATATTTTTGCAAGCTGGATAGGGATAAGACCGTATTGCTAAAAGAAGTGGTTTTTGTATAGCTAATACGAACCGCAAAATACTCACAGTATAAAACGCTTCTATCAAGCACCAATGAAAATTTATCCTGAATTGTCCTCTTTACTTTTGCCTTGTCATTTTGGGGACAATTATTGGAAACCACATAATCAACAAATTCTCTTACAATTTTATTCATTTCTAAATTCAGTCAAAAAAGTGAAGGCATTAATTCTTTATCAAAGGATACTTTTCGTGATTTAGTAGCGAACTTATGGCGTTTTTCCTCAAGAGGTTTCCTCACCTGCTTCTGCTGAAGGCTCAATGTGTTCCTTTCCCAAAACACACCATCGGCATACCCTTGTATAGTCTTGTCTGCGTCTGCCATTTCAAGACGTTTTTCAGCCCACATGCAATATTCTTCATTTATTTCTATCCCACAATATTTTCGATTAAGTTTTTTGGCCACAACACTAGATGTTCCACTTCCCAAGAATGGGTCAAAAACTACATCACCCTCTTTAGATGAAGCCAAAATTAATTTGGCATAGAGTTTTTCACTTTTCTGTGTTGGATGGTCAGTGTTTTCCGGCATTGACCAAAATGGAATTGATATGTCGTCCCAAAAGTTTGAAGGGCATGTCAGTCTGAAGTTGCCGTCTTCACATTCATCCCAATCCTTTGGATTCCCGTCAACTTTATATGGAGCAATAACCATTCTTTTCATCTTCACTGCTTCCACATTAAAGTAATAATCATTTGGATTCTTTACGGCAAACCAAATATCTTCCATTCCGTTTTTCCAATTTGTTTTAGCACCTCTGCCTTTTTCTCTCTGCCAAGTAATACGGTTAATGATTGTCAGTTCCTTTTCTATGGCTCTCTGCAATGACGAGGTACATTTCCAGTCTCCGCACATATACAATGTCCCGTTTTGTTTTAGTTTTTTGCAAACTTCAGGAAACCAACTTGCCAAATACTCATCATAGTTGTCATCCGAACGAGAGTTAAACTTCATACCATTAAAGTTCTTTGTGAGGTTATAAGGTGGATCAATTATGATTAAATCGGCAAATTCATCAGGAATGTATTTTATCATCTCAAATATATCACCATGTATGGTCTTATTGATTAGATCATTTGACGATTCTATATTTGATACCGTAACCAGTTTTGTTCTCAGAGATTCTACTTCTTTAGGTTTTAATACCAATGTCCTATTATTTCCAGCTCGCTTCTTCTCTTCCATGTTTTCTTCCTTTTATTACTTTGCAAAGATATTAATTTTACTGTATAATCGCAAGAAAAAAACAAATAGTGCAATAGGTATTGTTTCCCAATTGTTTAGGAGTTGGTTGCCATACTTAACAGAGAAGATGGAATTTTCAAATTTTATTTTTTTTACAAAATCTTTTTCAGCAGCCCAACGCCTTTGAATGGAGGGTATTTTATTGGGTTGTCAATGGTGGTGACGGAGTTTAGCACGGAACGGCGGTTGCTGAATGCAAGAAAACTCTCTTTGCCATGATAACGTCCCATACCGCTGTTGCCAACACCGCCAAACGGCATGTTGCTGTTTGAAATGTGCATGATTACATCATTTAGGCACGCTCCGCCCGATGTGGTTCTGTTAATGACTTTCCAACCTTTGTCAGTGGAGCCAAAGTAGTAGAACGCAAGAGGCTTTTCTCTTGAGTTTACAAAAGTTATAACCTCTTCAATATCTTTGAAAGTCATAGCTGGCAGAATAGGCCCGAAAATCTCTTCCTGCATTATTGGACTTTCTGGGTCAACATTGTCAATAAGAGTAGGTGAAATGTAGCGTTCATGTTCATCTGTGTCGCCGCCAAAAATTATGTTACCTGACTTAAGATACCCGCTTAAACGCTTGAAACTCTTTGAGTTTACGATGCGTGGAAAATAGTTGTTCTCCTTTATGTTTGGTAGCAGGGTGTCAACAGCTTTTTTCATTTCATCAAACAGGAGATGCTTGACTTCTGCGTGTACAAACAGATAGTCAGGAGCAATGCAGGTTTGTCCTGCGTTTATGATTTTTCCCCACATAATGCGTTTTGCAGCAAGTTTTATGTCTGCCTCCTTATCAACAATGCAGGGGCTTTTGCCACCAAGTTCAAGAATTGTCGGGGTAAGGTTTGGTGCCGCAGCCGCTGTAATTACGCGTGCAAGTTTAGGACTTCCGGTAAAGAAAATAATGTCATAACGTTCCTTTAGAAGCAAGGTGTTGACATCGCGGTTGCCTTCTATAATGGCAACAATGTTTTCAGGAAAGAACTCTTCAACCATCTTTTTACAGACTGCACTTACTGACGGAGTGTAAGGCGATGGCTTTAGAACGGCTGTGCAACCTGCTGCAAGTGCACCTACAAGTGGACAGAACAGAAGGTTTACAGGGTAGTTCCACGGCGATATTATGAGAGCAGTGCCAAGTGGCTCAGGTGCAATGTAACCAATTGAAGGCAAAGTGGTTATAGATGGTTTTGCAAGTTTTGGCTTTGCCCACTTCGCAACATTTTTTATGGCATTCCTGGTTTCAATCAGAACAATGCTTATTTCAGTAAGGAAAGCCTCCTCCTTAGACTTGTGAAGGTCTTTCCACAGAGCCTCATAAAATGCCGATTCATATTTTAAGATGCCCTCTTCAAGCCTTTTAAGCTGATGAATGCGGTTCTCTACACTTCTGGTGCCGCCAAGTGTGAATATGCGGCGTTGCAATTCAACTATTTCATGAATGTTTTCAGTTGTCATAACTCCTCCCTTAAATTTTTGTGCAAATTACAGAATTTTGGTGTAAAACACAAAAAAATTGTGTATTTTTGCGTAATTATTCAAATAATAAGGATATGTTGCAATCAATGACGGGGTTTGGCAAGTGCGTAATCCCATTTGAAGGTAAAAAGATAGTTGCTGAAATCAAGTCGCTTAACAGTAAGCAGATGGACATTTCAACAAGGGTGGCAAATGTGTATCGGGAAAAGGATATTGAAATCCGTTCACTTATTTCACAGTCTCTTGAAAGGGGTAAAGTTGATTTTTCTCTCTACTACGATACCACCGCCGATGCTTCTCTTCAAATAAATCCTGCTGCCTTTAAGGCATACAAGGAATATTTGTCAAATTTGGCAGATGAAAATTCCATTGAGAAGCCACAGGATTGGTTTCAGATTCTGCTTCGCATACCTGATGTAATGCACACGGGTTCAGAAGAACTTGACAATGCTGAATGGGAGGTTGCGGCAAAGGCTGTTGCAGAGGCAATTGACAAACTAAAGCAGTTCCGCATACAAGAGGGTGCAGGACTTGAGAAATTCTTTACAACAAAGTTGGATAATATAGCATCGTTGCTTGCGGAAGTACCACAATATGAGCGTGCAAGAATTGACAAGATAAAGGCACGTCTTGAGGATAATCTGAAGGAGATTGATGATAAAATAAAGTTTGACCCTAACCGTTTGGAGCAGGAACTGATTTTCTACATTGAGAAACTTGATATCAGTGAGGAAAAGCAGCGTTTGACAAATCATATAAAGTATTTCCGTGAGGTTATGGCAAATGAGAAAGGTCAGGGTAAGAAACTTGGATTCATTGCTCAGGAGATGGGCAGAGAAATCAATACCCTTGGCTCTAAGTCAAATCACTCTGAAATGCAAATCATTGTGGTTAAAATGAAAGATGAATTAGAACAAATTAAAGAACAAGTTCTGAATGTCCTATAGTCCATGCCTAAACTAATAATTTTTTCCGCTCCCTCAGGTTCCGGCAAAAGCACTATAATAAATGCTTTGCTGAAACAGAACCTTGGTATGGAGTTCTCAATAAGTGCTACAAGCCGTAGCCCAAGGGGAACAGAGAAGAATGGGGTGGAGTATTATTTTCTTACGGAAGATGAGTTCCGCAGCAGAATTGCCAATGGAGATTTTGTGGAGTATGAAGAGGTGTATAAAGGCAGGTTCTACGGCACTCTTAAAAGTGAGATTGAACGTATTGACAAAAAGGGGAAGGCCACTGTCTTTGATGTTGATGTAAAGGGTGGGTTGAACATTAAGAAACAGTTTGGCAGTGACGCTCTTACCATTTTCATTATGCCTCCAAGTGTTGAGGAGTTGCGTCATAGGCTTGAAGGCAGAGGCACCGATGCCCCCGATGTCATAGAACAGAGATTACAAAAGGCTGAGTATGAGATAGGCTTCTCATCACAGTTTGATACCATTATAATAAATGATAACTTGCAAAAAGCCACAGAGGAAGCAGGAAAAGTTATCCGCAACTTTTTGGATAGGCGAGACTAACGCCTGTGACAAATGGATAGGTTCCACAAATGCTTCTGTTAAAAAGGTTGGACTCTTTGGAGGTTCATTCAACCCCATTCACTACGGACATACGGGGCTTGCAAATTTCATACTTGAACATACAGACATTCAGCAGGTTTGGCTTATGGTATCGCCGCAAAACCCTTTAAAAAAGAGAGCAGACCTTATGGATGATGATGTAAGGCTGAGTCTTGCCCGTGAGGCCACTGCATCAATGCCAAACATAAAGGTGTGTAACATTGAAATGCACCTGCCTGTTCCGTCATATACACTTAATACTCTTAATGTGCTGAAACAAATGTATCCTACGGTTGAGTTCTCACTTATTATAGGTTCAGACAATGTTTTTTGTTTTAATAAGTGGTACGGATATGAGGAGATTCTTGAAAATTTTCCAATTATTGTGTATCCCCGTCCAGGCTACGATGCTGCAGAACTGATACGCACAAAATATCCCTCAATGCAACTTCTTTCTCAGGTGCCGCTGTTCAATATCTCATCTACAGAGATAAGGGAGAAAAAAGAATAATCAACAAAGAGTTGTTGTTATGATTTTTTTAGTAACTTCGTGCAATTTTCAAATACTGTGAAATGAGCAATAAGACACTTCCACCTTTTTGGATTAGTGCAATTCCAATTATTGTGCTGATAGGATTGCTTTCAATAAATATTATTTTTTTTGGAACAGACTCACTTGCAGGTCCTTCACAAATAGCCCTGTTTGCTGCCTCTTTTGTTGCCGTAGGGCTTGGTATTTGGAAATGTAAAAGAAGTTGGAACTGTATGGAAGAGTCCATAAGTGCCAATATACGCACCACATCTTTAAGTATATTTATTTTGCTTGCCATAGGAATGCTATCCGCCTCTTGGATGATTAGCGGCATTGTACCTACGATGATATATTATGGTGTCAAATTGATAGACGCCCGTATTTTTCTGATGTCAGCATGTCTGTTATGTGCGTTGGTTTCATTGATGACAGGCTCATCGTGGACAACAATAGCAACAATAGGCATTGCCCTTATAGGCATTGGAAGAGCATTCGGGTTTTCTGACGGTTGGACTGCAGGCGCCATTATCTCAGGTGCGTACTTCGGTGATAAACTGTCTCCGCTCAGCGATACCACAGTGCTTGCCTCAAGTGCCGCCGAAACGCCGTTATTCACTCATGTAAAGTATATGGCATACACATCAGTTCCTTCTCTGCTTATATCGCTTGTGATATTTGCCATAGCAGGTTTTGTAGGCAATGACATAGTTGTACAGGATACATCTGAATTTGAGAATGCCTTGAAAGATACATTTACAATATCTCTTTGGTTTCTTATTGTACCTGCCATTACAGGTTTTATGATTTACAAAAAGGTGTCATCTCTTATTGTACTTGTTGTCTCCGCTCTAATGGGTATAATAGTGGCGTTGATTTTTCAGCCTCAAATTCTTATGCAAATAGGTGTTGGTTCAGCAGACGGCTCATTAACAGCCAGTGGTCTTTATATTGGGGTAATGAAAATGCTTGGCGTAAGCACTTCAATTGAAACAGGCTTGCCTCTGTTAAACTCTCTTGTAGCCACACGAGGCATGGCTGGAATGCTTAATACAATATGGCTTATACTTGCCGCAATGATGTTTGGAGGCGTTATGAACGCATGTGGAATGTTACAAAGTTTTTCACACACAATTTTCCGTAAGATAGTTCGTACAAGAGTGGGATTGGTTGCTTCCACAATAATAAACGGCACATTCCTAAATATTGTTACAGGAGACCAATATATTTCCATTCTACTTACTGCCGATATGTTCAAGGAGGAATATGAAAGTCAAGGTTATGAGAACAGACTACTGTCACGCAGTTGTGAAGATGGCGCTACAGTAACATCGCCGCTTGTGCCGTGGAGTACTTGCGGAATGACACAGGCAACAGTCTTGGGTGTAGCTACAATAGTATATTTCCCGTTCTGTTTCTTCTGTTACCTGTCTCCTATAATATCAATAATAACCGCACTCTTTGGGTGGAATATTCATAAAAAGAGTCATGATTACTGATGATGATAAGGTTCGCCCTTTATTATTGTGAATGCCCTGTACAGTTGTTCTGCAAATATGGCACGCACCATTTGGTGAGAGAATGTCATTTTTGAAAGGGAAATCTTTTCACTTGCAATGGCGTAGGCATCGGGGCTGAAACCATACGGACCGCCTATCACAAACACTACATTTTTAGCACCACTATTCTGAAACGCAGTTATTTTTTGAGAAAACTCAACCGATGTGTACTCCTTGCCATGTTCATCCATTAGTATGACATGACTGCCGGCAGGAATTGACTTTATTATAAGTTCACCTTCACGCTGCTTCTGCTCCTGCTCACTAAGTGATTTTGTGTTCTTAAGTTCAGGAATTGTTACAAATTTGAAATCTGTGTAATGTTGCAGACGCTTTATATAGACATCTGTAAGACTTTCCACTATAGGGTCTGTAGTTTTTCCTACCACAAGAAGTGTTATCTTCATAAAAATTATTATCTTTACAACCTGTAAAGATAATTATATTTTTTGAAATATGCAGTACGATAATCTTGATGAACTTATAAAGTATTGGTTTGCAGAAGATATAGGAGACGGAGACCACACATCATTATGTTGTATTCCACCTACTGAGATGGGTTGTTCACAACTGATTATAAAGGATACAGGCGTGCTTGCCGGTGTTGAAGTTGCAAAAAAGATTTTCAACGCTTTTGACCCGACACTAAAAATGACTCAATTCCTACATGACGGCGATGAAGTCAAGCCTGGCGATGTGGCGTTTGAGGTGGAAGGCAAGGTTCTCTCCTTACTTCAGACAGAGCGTTTGATGCTTAATATTATGCAGCGTATGAGCGGTGTGGCAACCACTACAAGAAAATATGTCAAGAGACTTGAAGGTTTGAAAACCAAAGTGTTGGACACCCGTAAAACCACTCCTGGATTAAGACTTCTTGAAAAGCAGGCTGTAAAGATAGGTGGCGGAGAGAATCATAGAATAGGACTTTATGATATGATTCTTCTGAAAGACAATCATGTTGATTTTGCAGGAGGCATAATCAACGCCATTACTTCCGCTCAAAAATATTTGAAGGAGAAGGGCAAGAATCTCAAGATAGAGGTTGAGGTCAGAAATTTTGATGAACTTCAGGAGGCAATGAATGTTGGTGGAATTGACCGCATTATGCTTGATAATTTCTCTATAGAGGATACCAAAAAGGCAGTACAAATGGTTAATGGCAGATATGAGATAGAATCATCGGGTGGTATTACATTTGATACTATAAGGGATTATGCTGAATGTGGCGTAGATGTAGTTTCTGTAGGGGCGTTGACACACTCTGTAAAAAGTTTGGATATGAGTTTTAAGGCTAAACACTGATGTGTTTAACCTTACATGTTTGTCGTGACTCGGCATAATCCAAGTAAACTTGGCTTCTGCACTCGCTACTCCAAACAGTTAAAGCAAAACACTAATTTAAATATTTTAACTATTATGAAAATTTATTCTGAAATTAGGCAAAGTGCATATAATGCACTCACTGCCAACTGGAAGCCGGCTGTGCTGGCAACACTTATTCTTGCGTGCGTATATATAGTTATATACGGTATTGGTTATTGTGGTGGACAGAACGGAAGTGCTACACTTTCCTTTATTACATTTGTTTTGAATATATGTATATTTGTTCCTCTGCTTTTCATATTCAAAATTGCCATGTTAGGCTTTTATAACGGATACGCTGATGACACTGTAAAAAACATGCTTGATACATTCAAAACCAAGTATTCACGCTACTTAGTACTATCACTACTTATTGCTGTTTACACTTTCCTGTGGGGATTACTCTTAATTATTCCTGGTATAATCAAGAGTTATGCTTACGCAATGACACCATATATTGCCGCTGAAAATCCGGAATTAGGAGCCGAAGAGTGCATTAATCGCTCCATGAAAATGATGTACGGACATAAATGGGAATTGTTTGTACTTGACCTTACATTTATTGGTTGGTACCTACTTATAATTGTAACATGCGGTATTGCATCTTTGTTTGTTGCTCCTTACACAGAATTGGCACGTGTTGAATTCTATAAGGAACTAAAATCAGAACCGCAGATTGTAGAGGCACAGGAAGTGTAAATCTGTAGCATTTTTCAAAAATTCAAGCAAATATTTTTGTGAATATAAAATTTTATGTAAATTTGCAGTTGTACTTAAAATTTGCATAAAATGGATTACATAAACAGAAAAATAGAACCTGTTATTTTGGAAGCATCTAAATACTTTCAAGTAATAACTATCACAGGTCCAAGGCAATCAGGTAAAACCACACTATCAGAGCATTTATTTCCTGATTATGAAAGAGTGTCATTTAAGAATCTGCAATTAAAGGATTATGCAGAAAAAGACCCTATTGCATTTCTAAACCAAGGTGCAAAAAAAATGTTCATTGATGAAGTGCAATTAGTACCACAAATACTTTCATACATACAAGAGGCGGTTGATGCTGATAGAGAAAGAAAATTCATTCTTACGGGAAGTTCCAATTTTGAATTAATAAAATCAATATCTGAATCTTTGGCTGGCAGAACCGGACTGTTCACTCTACTACCAATGAGTTTAGAGGAATTATCAGGGTTAACAAAGAAAATGTCAGCACCGCAAATAATTTTCAATGGTTTATATCCTGCTGTTGTTTCAAATAAAATAATTGCTGAATTATATTATCCTGCGTATGTAAGTACATATGTTGAAAGAGATGTCAGGCAATTGCTTCAAATAAAAAACCAAAGTCAGTTTGTACATTTTATGAAGTTATGTGCCTCAAGAATAGGGTCACTGTTCAACGCATCTGATATAGCATCGGAAGTTGGAGTAGGAAGCAATACAATTAAGGAATGGATGTCTGTAATGCAAGCATCATATATTATTCAATTACTGACTCCATATTATGAAAATGTCTCAAAAAGATTGGTCAAGGCTCCAAAAATTTATTTTACAGACACCGCTTTGGCTTGCTACCTATTAGGAATAGAATCACCTGCTCAACTGCAAAGAGATAATATGTTTGGGCATTTGTTTGAGAATATGATAGTTATGGAAGCGCTAAAATCACAATACAACAAAGGAAAAAACGGAGGCGTTTTCTTTTATAGGGATTCCAATCACAATGAGATAGACTTAGTTATAAAAAGTCAGGGGGAATACAATATCTATGAAATCAAATCATCTCAAACATATCACACCTCATTTGAAGACCAATTAAGAAAAGCGGATAAGTGGATTAACGGTCAAATAACAGAGAAAGCGGTTATTTATGCAGGTGATTATGAAAACCCTAATGCAGAAGTAAAACTTATTAATTATAAGAATTTTATACTTAAAAATCAAGGGTCAAAGTGAATTTTTTTCACCTTGACCCTTGTCCCTTTATCCTAAAGTTAAGGCTTTGCCTTAACTTTCTTATTATTTTTCTCCAATTTCAGGGTCTACAAGAATACGTCCGCAATGCTCGCAAACAATAATCTTCTTGCGTGAGCGTATGTCAAGTTGGCGTTGAGCCGGAATCTTATTGAAGCAACCGCCGCAAGCGTCACGCTCAATAGTAACAACAGCAAGACCGTTACGTGCATTCTTTCTTATACGTTTGAATGCCTGAAGCAGACGAGGGTCAATTATTGACTCAATCTCCTTTGCCTCTTTTCTTAAACGCTCTTCATCTTGTTTTGTATCAACAATAATCTCTTCAAGTTGCTCCTCCTTCTCTTTTAAGATAGCAAGTTTCTCTTGCTTTGCATTCTCCGCTTTTTGAAGGTCATCCTCCTTACGCTCTTTGGCAACTCCGTAATCATTGATGTGCTTCTTTGCAAGTTCTATCTCAAGTTCCTGATACTCAATTTCCTTAGACAGATGGTCAAACTCACGGCTGTTGCTTACATTGTCAATCTGCTCTTTGTATTTGGCAACAAGAGCACCTGCCTCTTTTATTTTGTTATTGCAGTCACTTGTTTGAGTTGCAATGGTGTTAAGGTCATTTTGAATGTTTGCAATACGTGTGTCAAGACCTTCAATCTCATCTTTAAGGTCTTGAACCTCAATAGGAAGTTCACCTCTTAGGATTTTGATTTTGTCAATTTCAGAAACCTTGTTCTGTAACTGATGTAATGCCTTCAGTTTCTCCTCAACTGAAATCTCTTTAACTGATTCTGTATTTTCCGCCATATTATAGTGTGTTTATTGGACTTTTACCAAGTTCTGAAAAATGGACTGCAAATTTAGGAAATTTTTTTGTAATTATGCAATAAAAAATGTCTTTTGTAAATTGTTCGCTCTCAAAATGCCCAATATCAGCCACAACCATTTTTCCTAAAGCATTAAAATATTGGTGATATTTTACATCGGCAGTAACAAAAATGTCAGCGCCCTGTTCCATTGCATTATTAATAAGGTATGCTCCTGAACCACCGCAAACCGCAACTTTGTTTACAGTTCTACCTGTAAGGTCAGAGTGCTTTATTGATTGACATCCAAAAGTTTTCTTTACTTTTTCAAGAAACTCAATTTCAGAATAAGGCTTGTCTGTAAAGCCTATCATACCTATACCAGATTGGGCATCGGGGTTATCAAGAATATGATAGTTCTTGAGGTTAAGTTTCTCACATATTTTACCGTTAACTCCATTAAAGGCGGCATCCATAGCGGTGTGCGATGAGTAGATTGATATGTTGTGTTGTACAGCCTTAATAATTATTGCTGAGGTAACATCTTTATAATCAAGCGTTTTTATGCCTGAGAAAATCAACGGGTGATGTGATATTATTAAATCACAGTTTTTTGATATTGCTTCATCAATGACTTGTGGCGTTACATCAACGCAAAGCAAGGCTGCTGAAACCTCATCTTTAAGAGGTCCCACTTGCCAGCCTGAATTATCCCACTCCTCTTGTAAACTAAGAGGTGCAACCTGCTCAATGGCATTTGTTATATCTAGAATTTTTTGCATAATATCAAAGTGGTTGAAGCAGGTACGGTTATATTATTTCTGTTCCATTTATAGATGCCTTGCTCATCAATGTCCTCACCATTGCCAATAATCCACCAGTTATCTTGCGGAATGTCAAGGGAAATCATGTTTCTGTTTCCGTTATGAATAATAAGAAAGCGGTTCCACTTGTCTCCACCAGCATTGTCATCAATAGTAAATGCCACCACGCAAGCCTGATTAGGATATAGAAAATGCAAATGCTTTTGAATAAGTTCAGTTGTGGCAAGGTGTAGGGCAGGGTGCTTCCGTCTTAAATTAATTATTCCCTTGTAATAGTTGTACAGGCTAAAATATTTGTGTTTGTTATCCCAGTCAAGTTGGTTTATGCTGTCAGGTGATTGATATGTGTTATGCACACCTTTTTTAGTTCGGGCAAGTTCCTCTCCTCCATAAATAAATGGCACGCCCTGCGATGTCATAATAATGGATTGGGCAAGTTTATTAAACTGACTTATTTCATTTTGAGCCGTATTTTCAGGGGCGGCATACACAAGTTTGTCATTCAGGCAGAGGTCATCATGACACGATACATAATTTATTGACTGATAAGGTTCATTTGCCCACGGACAGTTTGAATAGTTTATAAGTCCGTAATGAATCTGAGAGTGCTGCGTGGCAGCCACAGTGCCAAATTTTACAGTTTCATCATAGCCTTGTCTTCCGCAAGCAAATCCGGGTTCTCTGGCATTTGACCAGTTGCCTTTCAAGGCATCTCTTAGGTCATCGCTAAATACACCTATGCCAACAGTTTGATTTACATGCTGTTTGACTGCACGTTGCTCATACGGAAGCGGAGAATCGCCACCTGTCCAACCTTCTCCGTAAATGAATAGGGTAGGGTCAATTTTGTCAAGTTCCGTTCTTATAAGACGCATTGTTTCAGTATCGTGGATACCCATAAGGTCAAAACGGAAACCGTCAACATGATACTCATTTGCCCAAAATAGAACGGAGTCAATGATATATTTTCTTACCATTGCACGCTCACTTGCAGTTTCATTTCCACACCCTGATGCGTTAGAGTAACTGCCGTCAGCATTGTGCCTGTAGTAATAACCTGGAGTTATCATGCTGAAAGCGGAATGCTCCCATGTGTATGTATGGTTATAAACCACATCCATAATAATTCTTATGCCGTTTTTGTGAAGTGCCTGAACCATTTGCTTGAATTCACGGATACGGCAATACGGGTCATACGGATTAGTTGAGTAACTGCCTTCAGGAACATTAAAGTTCAGAGGGTCATAACCCCAATTATACTTATTGTCTTCAAGGCGTGATTCATTGATTGTTGCAAAATCAGCTGATGGCATAAGGTGAATGTGCGTAATGCCTAACTCTTTAAGATGGTCAATACCAGTGGTTTGTCCAAATGAGTTTTTAGTGCCTTCCTCTGTAAAGGCAAGAAACTTACCTTTATTCAGCATTCCTGAGTTGGCGGCGGTTGAAAAGTCCCTTACATGGATTTCATAAAGAATAATGTCTGTAAAATTCTTAAGTTCAGGTCTTTTATCCGCTTCCCAACCTTCAGGGTTTGTGTGACATAACTCCAAAATGGCACCTCTCTTACCATTTACGCCCACCGCTTTAGTGTATGGACCAGGTGTCTCTTCAAGCCATTCATCATCAAACTTGACTTGAAAAGTGTAGAATTTGTTTCTTAAATCAGACGGTACAAACGCCTCCCACACACCGTTTTTCAGTTTCTTCATCTGTTTTGTGTCAATGGCTGTGCCGCCTTCACCCTCTTCATAAATACGTAAAATGGCATCGTCAATGTCAGGAGACCAGATTTTGAATGTGGTTTTTGCAGGTGTGTATGATATACCTAAATCATTGCCTGTATATACAGGGTATTGCTCAAAACTATCAAAGTGGATAGGAAAGTCAAAATTAGCCATAGGCGCGTTGTGTTCAAATATTTTGTAAAGATACAAAATATTTGAGAAATTTTGGAGTAGTGAGAGCAGAAAAATATTTTTTTCTGCCGAGTCACGACAAAATTCAAGGCGAAGCCTTAAAGGAGAAATTTTAAATGAGAAATATTTGACCCTTGTCCCTTGTCCCTTGACCCATTAAAATATGTTCCAGATGTCTGTTTCCGGGTAGGGCGCGGTGATTTTTATGGGTTCTTTGCTGACAGGATGTATGAATTCTATGCAATGTGCATGCAGACTTATGCCGGCATCTTTGTTTGAACGTGGGAACCCATATTTCAAATCACCCTTAATAGGACACCCCATTGCGGCAAGTTGGCACCTGATTTGATGATGTCTGCCTGTAAGCAGGTCTATTTCAAGAAGGGTATAATTATCTGATTTGCCTATTACCTTATAGTTTAGTATTGCCTCCTTTGAATTGGCTTTTGGAGTGTCGTAAGCAAATGATTTATTCAGTTTTTCATTGCGTACAAGATAGTGCTTAAGAGTGCCTTCATTCTCTTTTGGAGGGTTCTTGACAATAGCCCAATATGTCTTTTTCAGGTTGTGGAATCTAAGCATTTCATTGAAACGCTCCAATGCCTTGCTTGTCTTTGCAAAAATTACAACTCCGCTTACCGGACGGTCAAGTCGGTGCGTAACTCCGCAAAAAACATTGCCGGGTTTGTTGTATTTTTCTTTAAGATAAGCCTTTACGCTTTCAACAAGTGGGGTGTCGCCGGTCTTGTCGCCCTGCACAATCTCACCCACAGCCTTATTGACCGCAATTAGGTGGTTATCTTCATAAAGCACTTCCATAACCCTTGTTCCTATTGTCTGTTTCGCACTGCCTCGTAGATAAGTATGCCTGCGGCAACGGAAACATTGAGTGACTGTATGTTACCAAGAATAGGAATGCTGACTTTCTCATTGCAAAGTTCCATTATTTCAGGAGAAATGCCTTTGTCTTCAGCACCCATAACTATAGCAATGGGTTCATTGTATGAAATGTCAGTGTAACTTTGTGTGGCCTTTTCACTTGCCGCTATAATCTTTACTCCGGACTCCTTCAGGAAGTTTACAATGTATTCAAGATTATGTTCACGACAAACGGGTATTGTGAGTAATGCCCCAGCCGATGTTTTAATGGCATCAGCGTTAACAGGAGCACTGTCAGTTTGGGAAATTACAATGGCATCAACGCCCGCACATTCACATGTACGGGCTATTGCGCCAAAATTCCTTACGTCCGTCACACCATCAAGAATAACTATGAAAGGATTTTTTGCATCTTCATATAGTTGTGGTATTATTTGTGTAATTCGCTGATATTCAACAGGTGAAATAAACGCTAATACACCTTGATGGTTCTTTTTTGTAATACGGTCTATTTTTTCTACGGGCACACGTATAACAGGTATGTTATGCCCCTTAACGGTAGCATACAACTCTTTGGCAAGGTCACTTTGAGCATCTTTCTTAAGATATATTTTCTCAATCTCCTTACCTGATTCTATTGCCTCAATTACGGCTCTGAATCCAAAAACATAATTGTTCATAACCTATAATATATCGCATCACCGCATCACCGAATCACCGCATCACCATTTATTAATGCAGTGCCTCCATTATCTTGCTCTCAATTTCATCTGCAAGTTCAGGGTTGTCAGCAAGCAGTTTCTTTACGGCATCACGGCCTTGTGCAAGTTTGTTGTTGTCATAACTGAACCAAGAACCGCTCTTTTGTATAATACCAAATTCAACGCCAAGGTCAATTATTTCTCCTGTTCTTGAAATTCCTTCACCAAACATAATGTCAAATTCCGCTTTGCGGAACGGAGGAGCAACCTTATTTTTCACCACTTTAACTCTTGTTTGGTTGCCAATGACTTCATCACCCTCCTTTATTGGAGAAACACGACGTATGTCAAGGCGTACCGATGCAAAATATTTAAGAGCGTTACCGCCGGTAGTTGTTTCAGGGTTTCCAAACATGATGCCTATCTTTTCACGCAATTGGTTGATAAAGATACAGCAAGTGTTTGTTTTACTGATATTTGCGGTAAGTTTTCTAAGTGCCTGAGACATAAGTCTTGCCTGAAGACCTACCTTGTTGTCACCCATATCGCCCTCAATCTCAGCCTTTGGAGTAAGTGCGGCTACAGAGTCAATTACTATTATGTCAATAGCAGATGAACGGATAAGTTGGTCTGCAATTTCAAGAGCCTGCTCACCGTTGTCAGGTTGGGAGATGAAAAGATTTTCAACATCCACGCCAAGTTTTTCAGCATAAAAACGATCAAATGCATGCTCAGCATCAATAATAGCGGCAATGCCACCTGCTTTTTGGGCTTCTGCAATAGCATGTATTGCAAGTGTTGTTTTACCTGATGATTCAGGTCCATAAATTTCAACAACTCTTCCTCTTGGGTAACCTCCAACTCCAAGTGCCATGTTAAGCCCTACAGAACCTGTTGGAATTACCTGAACGTCAACCACATGGTCATCACCCATTTTCATAATGGTACCCTTACCGTGGTCTTTCTCAATTTTGTCAATGGCAAGCTGTAACGCTTTCAGTTTCTCAGCTGCCGGTTTTTGTTTTTCTTCAGCCATAATGCTTTATAATTTTTTTTGCTTAGCAGGTGTGTATTCCGCAAATTTACAATAAAAATTTTAATTTTTCTCAAAAAAAAAGGGAATCATTTTAAATGATTCCCTTTTTTTAAGAAGTTTCTATTAATTGTTCTCAGGACGCAGTTTTCTGACTACTGCACCTGCCTGCCACATTTCACTGTTGCGGAGTGCCTCAAGTTCCTTGTTCAATTTCTCACGATAATCAGGTTGTGAGTTTGAATCAATTGATATTTGAGCCTCATTACCACATTTTACGCTTGCGTAAAGTTTCTGCATAACAGGCTTGATGGCATCGTGGAAAGGACCCATCCAGTCAAGAGCACCACGCTGAGCGGTTGTAGAGCAGTTTGCATACATCCAGTCCATACCGTTCTCAGCAAATAGAGGGCCAAGTGATTGGGTAAGTTCCTCTACTGTCTCATTAAATGCCTCGGAAGGTTCATGTCCGTTTTCACGTAGAGTCTCATATTGTGCAAGAAGTAAGCCTTGAATAGCACCCATAAGAGAGCCACGCTCACCTGTAAGGTCAGATGTAGCCTCTTTAAGGAATGTTGTCTCAAACAGGTAGCCAGAACCAACACCAATACCAAGTGCAATTACACGTTCAAATGCCTTGCCTGTAGCATCTTGCCAAATGGCGTATGATGAGTTAAGACCACGACCTTGAAGGAACATACGACGAAGTGATGTGCCTGAACCCTTAGGAGCAATCATAATTACATCAACATCTTTTGGTGGAACAATGCCTGTGCGGTCATTCCAAGTAATACCAAAACCATGAGAGAAATAGAGAGCCTTACCAGGTGTAAGATTACGCTTGATTACAGGCCATTGCTCTATTTGAGCAGCATCAGAAAGCAGGTATTGTATAATAGTACCACGCTTGCAAGCCTCCTCAATTTCAAATAGGGTCTCGCCTGGAACCCAGCCGTCAGCAACAGCCTTATCCCAAGTTTTGCCTTTACGCTGACCTACAATAACGTTAAATCCGTTATCTCTAAGGTTCAGTGATTGACCAGGACCTTGAACACCGTAACCTATTACGGCGATAGTTTCGTTCTTAAGCACCTCACGTGCTTTCTCCAATGGAAATTCAGTGCGGGTAACTACATTTTCAATTACGCCGCCAAAATTAATTTGTGCCATTAT
>JAZUKL010000009.1:0-9562 GCA_045643245.1 Candidatus Enterocola sp. | reverse complement strand
TGTGTGCGTTTAAGGGTAAGGATGAAATACCTGCCCATGCACTTGCAGTGTCTAAAATAATTGATGCAGATAAGACCGCTTCGGTTGATGTTGATAAAGCCACCGCCTTGAATTATCTAAGGCGTGAGGTTATTGCAATACATTGTGATACAAAAGGTTATGTGCTACTAAAATATAACGGCACACCTATAGGTTGGGTTAAAAACTTAGGGAACAGAGCAAATAACATGTATCCGGAATATTGGAGAGTGAGGGTCAAATAGAGTGGACAGTTGACAGTGGACAGTTGACAGTGAGGGTAGAGAAATTTTACTTTCTATACCGAATCGTGACGAACATGACGAAGTAACATGGTTAAGGCGAAGCCTTAACAAAGTTGACAATTAATATTAACCGATTCACCCATTAACCGTTTCACCAATAATATATGAAAATAACATTTTTAGGAACGGGAACATCTACGGGAGTGCCGTACATAGGTTGCAAGTGTGAGGTTTGCACCAGCACAAACCCTAAAGACCAGCGTCTTAGGGCATCGGTGTTAGTAGAGGTTAACGGAAAAAACATATTGATAGACTGCGGACCCGATTTCCGCCAGCAGATGCTGCTGCACCCTGTAGAAAAATTGGATGCCGTGCTTATAACCCATGAACACTATGACCATGTGGGCGGTATGGATGACCTGCGTCCGTTCAAAAATGTGCCTGTGTATGCTATGAGAAGGGTGTGTGATGTCATTAAAAGCAATATGCCTTATTGCTTTAACGGTAAGGACTATCCAGGTATTCCTAAAATTGAACTGCACACAATCCACCGTCCATATAAATCATTCTATATTGATGATGTTAAGGTAACGCCTATACACTATTATCACGCTAAATTGTCAGTGTTAGGTTATAGAATAGGGGATTTTGTTTACCTTACAGATATAAGTGCCATGCCCGATGACCAAATGTATAAACTCAGTGGCGTTGATACACTTGTAGTAGATGCGTTAAGGCAGACTCCGCATTTCTCTCATTTCTCATTGGAGCAGGCTATAGAGTTCTCCCACAGGGTAGGGGCTAAGCAGACTTACTTCACACACTGCTGCCACCATATAGGGTTATATGATAAAGTAGAAGAGACACTCCCTAAGGGAATGTCTCTTGCATACGATAACCTAATAATTACTATATAATTATATCCGTTCCCATATAAGGCTGTAATGCCTTAGGTATGCGGATTCCTTCAGGAGTCTGATTGTTTTCAAGAAGTGCTGCCACAATTCTTGGAAGAGCAAGTGCGCTACCGTTAAGTGTGTGGCATAGTTGAGTCTTCTTATCAGCGGTTCTGTAACGGCATTTCAATCGGTTAGCCTGATAACTTTCAAAGTTAGATACTGAACTTACCTCAAGCCAACGTTTTTGAGCGGCAGAGAAAACTTCAAAGTCAAAAGTAATGGCAGAAGTAAATGACATGTCGCCACCGCAAAGCCTTAAAATCCTATAAGGAAGTTCAAGTTTTTGAACAAGAGACTCAACATGAGCAATCATCTCATCCAAACTCTGATATGAGTGTTCAGGAGTGTCAATGCGTACAATCTCTACCTTAGAGAACTCATGCAAACGATTCAGTCCTCTGACGTCCTTTCCGTAACTGCCCGCTTCACGTCTAAAACACTGAGTATAAGCACAATTCTTAATCGGCAATTCACTTTCATTCAAAATGACATCCCTGTAAATATTAGTTACAGGAACCTCTGCCGTTGGTATAAGATACAGATTGTCAAGGTTGCAATGATACATTTGCCCCTCTTTATCAGGAAGTTGTCCTGTTCCGTACCCCGATGCCTCATTAACCACCGTTGGTGGCATAATTTCAGTATAGCCTGCATTTCTTGCCTCGTCAAGGAAGAAATTAATCAAAGCCCTTTGAAGCCTTGCACCCCAGCCTTTATATACAGGGAATCCTGCACCTGTAATCTTAACACCAAGGTCAAAATCAATAAGGTCATATTTTTTTGCAAGTTCCCAGTGAGGTAGGGCGTCAGCAGGAAGTTCAGGTGTTACGCCACCCATCTTCTCAACCTTGTTTTCATTTGCTCCAAAACCCTCAGGAACAGTATCGTTAGGAATATTAGGAACAGTAAGAAGCATATTTGTGATTTGCTCAATGTCAGCGTTCATCTGCTTCTCAAGTTCCGCAGTAATGGTTTTCAGATTGGCAACATTCTCACGAATTTTTCCTGCCTCATCCTGCAGACCCTTTTTGAAAAGTTCTCCAACCTGAGCAGACTGCATCTTGATTTGGTTAAGAGTGGCGTCAAGTTTTGTTTGTGTAGCCTTTCTCTCATTATCAAGGGCAACAACCTTGCTTAAAATATCACGACCGTCAAAATGCTTTTTGTCAAGACGTTTTACGGCATCTTCAAAGTTTTCAGAAATATACTTTAATGTTAACATTGTTATGCTTGTACAGAAACGTATGAGCGGTCATCTTTCTTCTTTGTGAAGATTACCGTACCGTCAATAAGAGCAAAAAGAGTGTGGTCTTTGCCCATACCAACATTCTCACCTGGGTGATGAACTGTACCGCGTTGACGTACTAAGATGTTGCCTGCTTTAGCAAACTGACCACCAAAAATCTTAAC
Source organism: Candidatus Enterocola sp. (assembly GCA_045643245.1). Taxonomy (GTDB): domain Bacteria; phylum Bacteroidota; class Bacteroidia; order Bacteroidales; family Paludibacteraceae; genus Enterocola. Next base: position 6,930 of record JAZUKL010000009.1, on the reverse strand, counting down.
ACCAAGTCGTTTGCTCTCTGACTCACGACCGTTATCTGAACTTGATTGACCTTTCTTGTGTGCCATTTTTTTACCCTTTCTTTAGTTATGCTACAACATCAGTTACCTTAATCTCTGTGAAACATTGGCGGTGTCCGTTCTTAACGCGATACCCTTTACGGCGGCGTTTCTTGAACACAATAACCTTGTCTCCCTTAACATGTGAAACAACTTCAGCAAGAACCTTAGCGCCCTCAACTACAGGTGTTCCAACTTTAACTTTCCCGTCAGCGTCCAAAAGCAGAACCTTGTCAAATTCAACTTTTGCGCCACGTTCCTCGTTCAAACGATTGACAAACAATGTCTGGTCTTTCTCAACCTTGAATTGTTGTCCAGCAATTTCAACAATAGCGTACATAATATAAAATTTGTTTTTTATAGGTACATTCCTGGGGTGAATAAGCCTAAACTGCCATTTCTTTCAATACCCTTTAGAATTTTGGGTTGCAAAGATAATGAAAGTTCTGAGAAAAAACAAAAAAAATTTATTTTTTTTATGAAAATAGTTTGTGCTGGCGTGGGAAGCTTGCTTCCATAAGCCTGCACAAACTATTTTTATCAAAAGTTTACTTTTGGTTTTTTCCAGAATGCATCCTATCTTCACGAGCACACGGTAGTGTGCGAGTAAAGATAGTGAAGTGTGTGAGTAAAGGTAGTGAAGTGTGTGAGTAAAGATTTCATTATCTGCAAAAAATTTCATAAATTTGCAACCAAAATGCATTTGACCTATGAAAAAGAAAACCATACTCTTACTAACGCTGATATTGTTTGCAGGCATGTCAGCATACGCAAAAAGACATAATGATAAGCTTGACAATTCAAAATTCGGTATTGAATTCGGTTATGACCATAATTGGCAATACGCATATACTGAATTTAGAATCAGTGACTACACCGATGTCAGCAAAAAGACAATTAATCTTGACGGCTTTCACGTAGGACCCACCTATTCATACTATTTCAAGGGAGTCAAAGGACTTTATCTAAATGGTTCATTAGTGTATCAGTACGGAGTGGGCAAAATTGAAAGAGATATGGTTTATGCCTTGACTTGCGGACTGTCAGAGATTTACTCAGACCAGTTGGATAAGATGAACAAGTTTTCATATATAACCCATTCTCTTGAACTACCTATAAGAATAGGGTACACTTATGAGTTTGACAATGGTCTTGGAATAAACTTTTATGCAGGTCCGTTAATTAACATTGCTTTGGATTGGAAAATTTCAGCATCGGGGAATGACGGAGAAGGGGAAATGCACCTTATATCGGGCAAAATGGTGTATAAGCAGAACGATATAGAAACAAAAAAGACAGATGAGAACTTCAAAACCTACAATCCGTTTGATGTTGCCATTGGCGGTGGGGTAGGCGTAACATATAAAGGTCTATACCTTAATATAGGCTGTGATTGGGGACTTACAAACGTGTGCAAAAGACCTTCATACGTGGCTAAAGTCGGAGATGTTGTAGCGGAGTACTCCAATAAGTCAAAAGTGACTCAGTTAAAACTCAGTATCGGGTACAAATTCTAACCTTTGTCAATACACCGCTTTCAGTATTGTCAGTACATCTTGCGGTGTTAGTTTCATGTAGCCGTCTGCAAAAATAACTGAATTTGCTATAAGCGGCAGCATATCTTCTGTGGTACCAATCTCATGCAGAGTGGACGGAATGCCTAATTCCCTGATGAATGCCTCCATACGGTCAATTCCTTGTAAAGCCACCTCATCGGGGCTTAGACCTTTATCATCTATATTCCAAACATTTTTTGCAAAGCGTACAAACTGATGAAGCCCTGCTTTGTAGATATATCTATAATAGGTAGGGGAGATTACGGCAAGACCTATTCCGTGAGGACAGTCTGTGTAAGCACCCAACTGATGCTCTATTTTATGAACGTTCCAATCCTGCTCCTTACCTACGGCAAGCAGTCTGTTAAGCCCCATTGTGGCACACCACATTATGTTACTGCGTGCATCATAATCGGTTGGATTCTTTAAGGCTTGGCGTGCCGATACTAAAAGAGAACGCATAACACCTTCTATCATAGCATCACAAACGTGCTCTCCCTCTCCGCCAAAATACTGCTCCATAAGGTGTGAGAGTATGTCAAAAATGCCGCTTGTCATCTGCTCCTTTGGCACTGTGTAGGTAAACTCAGGGTTTAGAATGGCAAATTTAGGGGCTGCCTGTTCCATAGGGAAAGTCCTGCCTGTCTTAGTGTGGGTGTCATCGTTTGTAATAACGCTGGTGGAGTTCATTTCAGAACCTGTGCCAGCCATGGTTAGAACGCAGCCTACAGGAATGGTTTGATTCTTAACGTCCGCCCAATTCATATAGTACTCATTCCATACATCGCACTGTGCATACGCCGATACGGAAATTCCTTTGGCACAGTCTATTACGGAGCCGCCACCTACTGCAAGTATAAGGTCTGCCTTGCCCTCTCTTGCTATTTTTGCACCAGCCATAACCTGTGCGAAGGTAGGGTTGGACTTTACTCCTGATAGTTCAGATACACTCTTATCTGCTGCCTTAAGAATGTCAATAACCTGGTCATAAATGCCTGTACGCTTTATTGAGTTCTTTCCATAAACTAAAAGCACGTTTTTACCGTACCTGTCTAATTCTGCCTTTAAGTGGCTTAACGCAGTTTTTCCAAAATGTATTCTTGTGGGTGCCTGATATGAGAAATCGTGAATCATAACAATAATATTTTAGGGTCAAGGTATAGCCTTAACAAAAAGCAAAATTACAAGTATTTCCCGAAAAAAACACTATATTTGCAAAGTGTTTATACCTCTGTGGTGGAATAAAAAAACTGAAATAGAAAATTATTGATATATATTTATTATATTTGCAACCGAAGTATGAAGCAACTATTCATTATAGCAGGACCTAATGGGGCAGGTAAGACCACCGCCTCATATACCATATTACCAGATGTCCTCAATTGTAATGAATTTGTTAATGCTGACGAGATAGCCAAGGGCTTATCTCCTTTTAATCCAGAGAGTGTTTCTATTCAAGCCGGTAGGTTGATGCTTGAAAGAATAAACCAAATGATAGAAGAGGGTAAATCCTTTGCCTTTGAAACTACATTAGCTACACGCTCATACGTTGGCTTTGTTAAAAAAGCCCAGCAAAAAGGGTATTTTGTATCGTTGATATTCCTATACCTCCCATCAGCGGAGCAAGCCATAGAGAGAGTTGCAATGAGAGTAAAGGAGGGTGGTCATAATATAGCCCCCGATGTTATAGTCAGACGATACAAAAGAGGATTGGAGAATTTAGTTAAGTTGTATATGCCTATATGTGATTCATGGATTATATATAACAACTATGACTTCAATAAACAGATTTCTATAATTGCGGAGGGCAGATTGTTGAATTTACCTGAAGTTTATGACAAAATAGTTTATAATAAAATCATATCAAATGACTGACATACAAATAAAACAATTTCATAAAAAAATTACACAAGGATTAAGTATCTCCCGTCAGCGTTTAGTTGAACGCACCAAGAAAAACGGTGGTGAACTTGTGGTAATGCAAAACGGTAAGATTGTGCACGCTAAAGCGGAGGATTTGTAAAGTTTTTTGAATTTTCATTGCTTATTTGTAACTTTGTAGAAAGTTTGGAGTTGTAACTTATTATATGAAGAATGAGTTTGTTTTAAATAAAATCAAGTCTTTGTCAGCGGAACTTGCTGGTATAGGGGTAAATGTGTTTCTGTTTGGGTCTCAGGCAAGAGGTGATTCTAACAAGAATTCTGATTGGGATTTATTGATTATATTAGACAAGGATACTATTGATGAAGCTGATTATAAAAAGTTTTTTGACCCATATACAGAACTTAGCTGGGAAGTAGGTCAATCCATTAATCCTCAGTTATACACCAAAAAGGATTGGCAAAAAATTTCCTTTACTCCATTTTATCACAATGTAGAACAAGATAAAATTGCATTGATATGAAAAATAAAACATTAGATTATAATAGAAAAGTAGCAGAAGAGCCTATTTCATTATATGGAAGTGTAGACCTACAATTATCTATACCTAAATGCGATATTGGTCTTTTTAGAGATTTGGCAGCTAAATTCGGCTGGGGATATAAAGAGAATTGTTCATCAACAAAATATTCATCAAGAAAGATGACAAAATCAGAAATACAATTTCTTGACGATTTGAAACTTGCTGCAAAAGAAGCTATTTTAATTTCAGAAGGCAAGGCGGAAGGTCAACCGATAGATGAATTGCTTAAATCTTTATAAGTATGGAAATAGTTGCCACTAAGGATTTTATCTTAAAGGTTAAGCGTTTGGCGAAAAAATATGCTTCCTTTAAGGATGATTTGAATAAATTTGTGAATTCTTTAGTTGAAAATCCAGAGCAAGGAGTTGTATTGTCTAAAGGATTTAGAAAAATCAGACTGGCCATTACATCTAAAGGGAAAGGAAAAAGCGGAGGAGCAAGAGTAATTACATATAATTGTATAATAAATTTATCTGTGAACAAGATTGTTTTAGTAACCGTATATGATAAATCAGAAAAAGAATCTATAAATGAAAAAGAGATAAACGAAGCATTTAAAACAATAAATTAACATATTAAAAATTAAGCATTAGCTATTATTTCGTGTTTAGCCAAGAGCCTCGGAAACTTATTGGAAATAAAAAGAAATAATATCTGAGAAGATTCGGATAGGAATCTGTAAGTAGAATAATGCAATGTTTGCACTTAGGTGTAAACAAACTTGTTTACTTACAGAGGATTCCGTCCGAGGCCTCCTCTAAGCTAAACGCAATAAGGGAGTTTGCACCTTTTTTATTGCGTTTCGTGATTGATAGTGATGCTACAACTATCAATCACATTATGCCAAACCAAAATCTTCAACGTGCCAGAGCTGCAAGAAAAGATGAGTTTTATACGCAGCTTAATGATATTCAATCAGAACTGCGGTATTACAAAGAGTATTTCAAGGGTAAAGTGGTGTTTTGTAACTGCGATGACCCATACGAGAGCAATTTCTTTAAGTATTTTGCTCTGAATTTCAATGCTTTTGGGTTAAAGAAACTTATTGCCACTTGCTATAATCCATCTCCTATTGCTGGTGTTGAATTAAATTTGTTTGAAGACAATGCAATGCCAGAAACAGTTAAGAAAGCCTACAAGATAGAGATAACAGAGGTCTCCGATGTTAATAATGACGGTGCTATAGATTTGGCTGATGTTGAATTCCTTTTGAAAAACAACAATAATGTGCTGACAACACTTAACGGAAGTGGAGATTTTAGGTCTGTTGAATGCAAAGAGTTATTGGAACAATCAGATATTGTGGTTACAAATCCACCGTTTTCATTGTTTAGAGAATATGTTGCTCAACTTATTAAGTACGATAAAAAATTTGTTATTCTTGGTAATCAAAATGCAATTACATACAAAGAGATATTTCAACTTATCAAAGAAAATAAAATCTGGTTGGGTAGTTCCCTGTCTTTTGCAAAGTTTAAAGTGCCCGATTATTATGAAGAACGCTCAAATAGATTTTGGATAGATGAAACGGGACAAAAATGGAGAAGTTTTGGAAATATATGTTGGTTCACAAATTTGGATATAGCAAAAAGGCATCAAGATTTAATCTTATACAGGCAATACAATTCTGAAGAATACCCAAAGTATGACAACTATGATGCTGTAAATGTAAATAAGGTTGCGGATATACCTTGCGACTATGATGGGGTAATGGGAGTTCCTATTACATTTTTGGATAAATATAATCCTGAACAATTTGAAATTGTTGATGCACGTGAATTTGCTTTAAATGAAAAACAAAGACAAAAACAGACTTTTCTCATCAAAGATGCTGATGGTGCAATTAACGGGAAACCAACTTATGCAAGAATTTGTATTATTCGCCGCAAGCAAAGGCTGGAAGATTCAAACGAGATACGCTTTTTAATTGCAGCCGAGAAACCAGAAGAATATAAAACCAAATAATACAAGATATTATGAAAATTGAATTACACAAAATTACCATCGCTCAACTTACTGATGGTTATGAAGATAATGCTGAAAACGGAGTCAAGGCATTTGGAGGTAAATTAGATGTACGTCCACCGTATCAGCGTGAATTTGTATATAATGATAAACAACGTGATGCCGTAATAGATACACTTACAAACGGATTCCCACTTAATGTTATGTATTGGGCAGTAAGAGATGACGGTACGTTTGAAATAATAGATGGTCAACAGAGGACAATAAGTGTATGCCAATATGTTAATGGTGATTTTGCCTATATGTTTAAGTATTTTCATAATCTGCAGCAAGATGAGAAAAATGCAATATTGGATTATGAACTGCAAGTTTATATCTGTAGTGGCACAGATAGTGAAAAATTAAAGTGGTTTCAGACAATTAACATAGCAGGAGAGAAACTAACAGACCAAGAGTTAAGAAATGCTGTTTATGCAGGCAGTTGGGTCAGCGATGCAAAACGTCATTTCAGTAAGAATGGTTGTGCCGCATACGGTCTTGCAAAAGACTATATGAGTGGTTCCCCAATACGTCAAGAGTATCTTGAAACTGCAATTAGTTGGCTATCAAAAGGTGCTATTGAATATTATATGGGCAGACATCAACATGACCCCAATGCAAATGCCCTGTGGCTCTATTTCACTAATGTTATAAATTGGATAAAGGTAACATTCCCAAAGAAACGTAAAGAGATGAAAGGCGTGGATTGGGGTCCTCTATTTGATGCCTTTGGAGACAAACAATTAGACGCAGTGGCGTTAGAGGAGGAAATATCAAAATTAATGCAAGATAGCGATGTCACAAAAAAGAGCGGTATCTATCCGTTTGTTCTTACAAGAAAAGAAAGA
>JAZUKL010000008.1:0-10605 GCA_045643245.1 Candidatus Enterocola sp. | reverse complement strand
GTATCCCCCATTTGCTTCGCAAATCCCCCTACGCGCTTCGCGGCACGCAGAAGCGTGCTACATATACACATTCTCAATCTCCACGACGTAGACTGAGTGCAGTGAGCCGCCTGGATTTGAGTTGTACCAGCGGGTAAGCACATCTTTGTCTATGAAGTTGCTCTCTTTCATATCTGACTTGAACAATTTGCGGCATTCAAGTGTGAGCCGTGCCTCCACAAAGGTGACTGAACCGTTGTCTGTGGTAATAGGTGTCAAGCCCGTCTCCTTTACCTTGTCTATTTCACGCCCTGATTTTGTGCCACACAGGTTAAGTGCCGGGCGGAACTTTTGGTCATAGAATGACAGTGTGAGATACTCATTCTCCTCAATGAACTGATGGGTGTAGCGCTCTGGACGTACAAATATAAATGCCACAGGCTTGTTCCATAGCCATCCAAATCCTCCCCACGATGCCGTCATTGTGTTTAGTTTCTCTACTGTTCCTGCTGTAATGAGCATCCACTGCTTGCCAATAAGGTCAAATTGGTTCTCTGAAGCCAATGCTTCAATTGTTGTCTTTGTCATATATTGTAATGTTTTATGGTAATATGTGTCCTGCTTTTAAGTATAAAGAGTACCACTCCTCACGAGTAATGGTTATATCGGCACTGTTAATAATCTCACGCATACGGTTAATTGATGTAGTGCCTGCAATAACCTGCATATTTGCAGGGTGTCTTAGTATCCACGCTGTGGCTATGCCTGTAGGGGTAACGGAGTATTTTGCGGCAAGATTTTCAAGTTCAATGTTGAGCTCTCTGAATTTGTCATAATTCCCTACAAAAGGTCCCTCAAAAAAGCCGTACTGCAGGGGAGACCACGCCTGAATGGTTATGTCATTAAGACGGCAATAGTCAAGAACGCTGCCGTTACGGTCAAGTGAGCCGGCAGTCTCCATATTAACCTCCATACCTACCGCTATAAGGTTGCTTGAAGGTATGCTCAGTTGCAACTGATTGAATTCCAACGGTACTGTCACATATTTTTTCAGAAGTTCTATCTGCATAGTGCTGTGGTTGGAGACTCCGAAATGGCGAACCTTGCCTGTGGCTTTCAATATCTCAAACGCCTCCGCCACCTCTTCCGGCTCAACCAAGGCATCGGGGCGATGAAGTAGGAGAGAGTCAAGATAATCACACATTAGACGGCTTAATATTCCATCAACAGCATCAAGAATATACTGTTTTGACATATTGTACATAACGCCAGGCACAATGGAGCACTTAGACTGAATGAAAATGCTGTCTCGGCTGACCGAAAGGCTTTTCAAAGCCTCTCCAAACTTTCTCTCGCATTCTCCGCCTCCGTATATGTCAGCGTGGTCAAAATAGGTGACTCCGTTTTCAACGCAGAACATAATGAATTCAGAAATTTCCTGGATGCTTTTTGACGATATACGCATACACCCAGAAATAATGGCTGGTGCCGTTAGGTTTGATTTTATGAGTTTAATGTTTTTCATTTGAAATAAATTTCCGCTAAGTTATGTTTTTTTTACAACTTAACAAAAAAAGTTTGTACCTTTATACCCTCTATGCAGTTTCTTAAATTAGATAATGTTTTTCCAAGAATCCCCGATGTGGAATTTAAGAGTCCTGTGAACCTTACCGTAAATGAGGGTGAGTGCTGGACTGTATATGGAGTGAACGGCAGCGGCAAAACTCTTTTGGCACAGATAATCAAAGGTGGGTTTGGCATAAAGAGCGGTGATATAGTATATGACTTTATGGCGGCAGAGCGTGCCAAAACCAATGATTATGTATATCCGTCACAGTTTATAAAGATAGTTGGGTTTGAGGCTGCCTATACTATGGGTTCCTTCCGCGATGCCTACTACCAGCAACGGTTCTCATCTATGGAGATAGATTGGTATCCAACGGTGCGTGAACTTTTACCCGATACAGAATATGCACAGCATGTTATTGATTTGCTGAACATTACGCCGCTTCTTGAGCATAGGCTAATAACATTGTCAAGCGGACAACTCAGACGTCTGCTCATAGCCAAAGCCATGCTTGAAAAACCAAGAATGCTAATTTTTGACAACCCTTTCATTGGCTTGGATGTGGAGTCAAGAACGCTGCTTGACGGGGTGTTTGAAAGTCTGCGTAAAGATGGGGTGCAACTGATGTTCCTTGTGCCTACAGTAAGAGATATACCTAAAATTACAACAAATGTGCTGTGGCTTGATAAACTTGAGAGCAGGTTTACAGGTCTAAAATGTGAATTTGATAGGTTGGGCATAAAAGAGGAGGCTCCAGCCGTAACCAAATTTAATTTCAAGACACTCACTCCTAAACCGGCAGATTTCAATATTGCCGTAAAGATGGAGAATCTTGATATAAACTACGGCAGTATAATTTATCAAAAAGGTTTGAATTGGACTATTAAAAAAGGTGAGAAATGGGCTCTGCTTGGACCTAACGGTAGCGGAAAGTCAACATTGCTAAGTTATATTTTTGCAGATAACCCACAGGCGTATAGTAAGCCGCTTACCCTTTTTGACCGTAAGCGTGGAACAGGGGAGAGCATTTGGGATATAAAGCGTCATATTGGGTTTACATCGTCAGAGATGCACCTATATTATTTGGAGAACGTGCCTTGCCACAGTGTTGTTGAATCAGGTTTCTTTGATAGTGTAGGGCTATACAAAAAGCCATCAGATGAGCAGATTGCATACGCAGATGAGTTAATGGAGTATCTTGGTATAGCACACATTAAAAATAAGGGATTCCTTAAGGTGTCAAGTGGAGAACAGCGTTTGCTTCTGTTTGCACGGGCAATGGTTAAGAACCCTGATTTGCTTATTCTTGATGAGCCGTTCCATGGAGTTGATTTTGCTCATAAAATGGTTTGCCTTAATCTTATAAACCAATTTTTGTTGCAGCCTGACAAGTCAATAATATTTGTAACGCACTATAAAGAAGAGATTCCAAGAAACGTAGAAAGAGTATATCATTTATGAAAAGGACATTAATAATAATTTTTGCATCGTTTGCAGTGATATTTGCTTTTGCCATAGGCATTAAGGAAAGAGTTACGTCACTGACAGAGGCAGTACAAGTGGATACGGATTCCATATTTGCCCATATTGACACCTTAAAGGTTAGTGCAAAAAAAACTGCCGATAAGGTTGAAAAGAGTTCCTATTATTCTGTTTTGGCGCAGATTTACAGCGATTACTATAATCAAAACAGATATAGAATTGACAGCCGTACCGATATTTACGGTGAAGCCCCTTCTGATATGCAGGAGTGGACAAAACAGAATTTCACCGATACCATACGTAGTTACATTGAACTCTCTTTAGCGGAAAAAGAGGCTCTTGTTAACGCTCCCGTACGCAAGTATAAAGAGATAGTCAAAGCAGGTAAGGATTCCGTGCTTTGCCCAACCATGTATGATATTCTTGTCAGAAATGCAATAAGAATTCTTGACTACGATACCGCTAAGGTTGCTGAACTTTACGGGCGGATAATTGAAGCACACAAATATGAGCCTATAGTAAGAGATGCGGCAAAATTTGATTTGTATGCGTACAGGTCATACAGAATGGCAAATGGTGCCGTTGATGGTTTGTCAGAGCAGTATAAAGGCACGCCGCTATATGTATATGTCAAGGCATGGGAACTGCAGAACAGTACTGCTTCTGCCAAGGAGAAACACGATGCCTGCAACCAAATTTTGCAACAATATGCAGAGAGTCAGTATCGGGGTGCCATTGAAAAAGTGAAGGAGGATATTGAAAGAGCGGAGTTTTCAATGCAAAGTCAAAACGGACAGAATGTGTTTTACCCTAATTCAGACGCAACACTTGACATTTCATATAAAAATTTGGAGAGTGTACAACTTTGTTTCTACAAGGTTAACATGAGTGCGTATGAATACTATAACAAAAGGTATGGAATTAAGGAGTCAAACCTTAAGTGTCTCTATTCAAAAACGGTTGATTTGCCTAAAACTGATGATTTTGAATCTCATAAATTCCAATATACATTTAAGACACCTGACTATGGTATTTATGTGATAAAGGTTTTTGCTAAAGGGGAGAATCTGCAACCTGTAAGGACAGACTTTTATGTTTCAAAATTTTTGGCTGTCAAAAGAAATGTGGATTCAGGTTTTGAGTTGTATGTTACTGACCGTCAAACAGGAGAACCAAAAAGCAATGTATCTGTAAAGGTTTACGAATCAGGTTCTTTAACTCCGCAAACCTATAAGACAGATAAGTTTGGTATAGTGTCAGTTGAAAAAGGTAAAAAGTCAAATGTAGTGGCAGTAATTGAAGACAGCAAAGATAAGTATTGCCCTGCTGTCTATAATTGGATGTACTCTAATAATGAGAATGTTAAGCCGCACACATACACAGAGTTCTTCTTAGACAGAGGTGTGTATCGCCCAGGGCAAAAAGTTATGGCTAAGGGTATTGTATATACTCAAAACGCCGATACCTACACTCTAAATACAAATTACAATGTATCGGTTGATTTATATGATGCCAATAACACAAAAATTGAGAGCAAGCAGGTTACCACAAACGCTTACGGCTCATTTTATGTGGAGTTTGAGATTCCTGAAGGCTTGCTTAACGGTAATTTCCATTTGCAGACCAATTACGGCAGCCAATATTTTATGGTGGAGGAGTACAAACGTCCAACATTTGAGGTTAAGACTGAAAATGTAACCGCCACCACTATAAATGACAGCGTAAAGGTTAAAGGTATTGCCAAGTATTTCAGAGGGTCAGGAGTGGCAGGAGCAAAGGTTGCCTACAAGGTTATGTCAATGCCTGTGTATTACTACGGCTTCAGGTGCATTATGCCAAGCCCTAAGTATTTGGTGGCATCGGGCAGTGCTGTTTGTAATGAAAAAGGGGAGTTTGATTTTGAGTTTCTGCCAAATATTACCCCTGAAAACAATAAGCCTTTCTATAGGTTGAGTGTTGAAATTAATGTTACCGATGTGTCAGGTGAAACACAATCAGGTACTTATAGTTTTGTTACAGGAGAGACAAGTTTTGCCATAAGTTGCAATGTTGGCGATATGATTTGCAAGGATTCTGCAACAACTGCTGTTTCAAGGGCATTTGACATGGCAGGCAATAGTGTTGATGTTGTTGGAGGCTATCTGTTGAAATGTGGGGTGAAGGAGTATAGCGGGGCGTTTGTTTCAGGAAAAGCGTTGGATGTAAATCTGTCAGAGTTAGAGAGCGGAAAATACACTCTTAAGTTAACGGCAAAAGATGACAAGGGCAGAGATGTTGAGTATAAAACTGATTTTATTCTCTATTCAGTAAAAGACAAGAAACCTGCTGTTGATACGCTTCAATGGGTTGTACCTGTTGTGGTGGAGTGCGAGAACGGTGCTGAGGCTGAGATAATTACAGGCTCTTCAAAACAAAACGCCTACACCTTAATGGAGGTTTATGACCAACAAACCCTCATTGAGCGTACAATGCTTAGACATAACAATTCCAACACGCTTGTAAAAGTGCCGTACAAACCTGAATATTCAGACATAGTCAATGTTAATTTCATAACGGTCAAGAACGGTAAGGTGGAGACAAAGCAGGTTCAACTCAAGCGTAAGTTAAAGGATAGAAATCTTAAAATAGAGTTGTCTCATCTGAAAAAAGCGTATGAGCCTAAGGATAAGGATGTTTGGGGTGTCAGAATAACAGATGTTGACGGCAATCTTAAGACTTCTGAATTGCTTGCATCGGTGTACGATATGAGCCTTGATGCCATATCGCCTCTTTCATGGGCATTTAATCCTGTACACAAAACCTTTAAGGAGTCTCCGCAGTGGAATTGGTATCAGTCTGACAACATGTATTGCTCAATATATTTCCCATACGATAGTGATTCAGGTTATACCATTGAGTATCCGGAACTGTTTTTTGAAGGGTTGCCTTATATGCGCCGTCACTATGCAGGAGGTGCTACGCCTATGCTGAAGACTATGGCTGTGCAAAATGCCGCTGTTATGAGAGACGATGTTATGAGTGATGCCGTTATGGAAGAGGCTGAGGCGGTGCCTGATGTGGAACAGGATATTGATGTGCGTGTTGATTTTGCTGAAACGGCTCTCTTTTATCCTCAGATAGAGGCTAAAGACGGGGCTTGTGAAATTAGTTTTACCGCCCCCGATGCTCTTACTTCATGGAAAGTCATGCTTCTTGCACATAACACTGATATTCAAACGGCAGTTTTGTCCGATACAATAATAACTAAAAAGACATTGTCTGTAAGTACAAACTTGCCAAGATTTGTTAGAGCCGCTGACAATGCGGTATTTTCAGCAAGTGTGGAGAACCTTTCTGACAAGGATTTAAGTGCAGTGGCGGTTTGGAGTGTCTCAGACGCTTTTTCAGGCAAGGTTATTGCTGAGGCTAATCAGACTGTTACTGTTGGGCTTGGCTCTCAAACAGCAGTACAATGTAATGTTGTGGTGCCTGATGAGGCATCGGTGCTTAAAGTTAGAGTAACAGTTAAGTCAGAAAATTGGTCGGACGGAGTGGAGGAGTTGTTGCCTGTACTGTCAACAAAAGTCAAGGTTACGGAAGCAACACCTATTGTACTTAATAGTGATAACATGACATCAACCATGGCTTTGCAGGCGTTGCCGTATATTAAGGAACCTAAATATGAAAATGCAGTGGATTACGCCCTTGCATACTATATAAATTGGCTTGCTTCTGAAGTTGTAAGCAACGATGCCAATTTAAGGGCTTCTCTTGAGAAATTGAAGGGCGGGGCTTTGAAAGTGGAGTCTCCTTTAAGTGCCGGTCAAAATCTTAAGAACATTCTGCTGAGGGAATCGCCGTGGGTTATGGAGTCAAAAATGGAGGAGGATAGAATCAACTCTTTGACAGAGTTGCTTGACACCTCAAAACAGTCCGCTCAAAGGTCAAAGTTGTTACGCAAGCTTCTTAAAATGCAAAATTCTGACGGTGGATTTGCTTGGTATGAAAACGGAAAGTCAAGTGAATATATTACAAGGTTTGTGGCTGAACAGTTACAAAAATGTAACTATAAGGGTAGAGAACTTGACAGGGCATTGAACTATCTTAGTAATGAAATGGAGAGTGCCTATCAAGACATTAAGGATAAGAAGAGTGAAATCAAACCTTCTGCCTATGATATTGAGGCAATGCTTCTTATGGGAAAACGAGACGCAGAGTCATATATTCATAACTATAACAGTATCAGGCAGTTCTGGGGGCAATACTCTCTTCCTGTGCAGGCTGTTATTGCTCAGGTCCTGTATGCTGACGGCGATGTTGACTTAGCGGTTAAAGTTGTTGACAATATGCGTAAATTTATGGTTTATAAGCCTACGCTTGGTTTGTATTCTCCAAACACATCAACTATTGAAACCCAATCAGAGTACATTAAGGCGTTTGCCAAAATCAAGCCTAATGATGATGTTATTTCCAAAATGAAACTTTGGTTGCTCAATAACAAGCAGACAAACATGTGGGAGAACTCTGTTATTACAGCAGATGCCATGGGTGCTTTGATGTTTGCAGGTAAGGCGATAAAGGTTGATGATGCCAATGCGGTTGATTTAAGTGCTGTTTACAGACAGTATCTTGCTGATATTGATAAGGTTCAAAAACACGCTGACAGTAGGCTGAAAATTGAAAAGACATACTATATTGAGCGTGATGGTGTGCTGCATAGGTTTGATTTGAATGATGGGGTTAAGGTTGGTGATAAGATAACAGTACGCCTTGTGGTGTCAGCTGACAGGGAAATGGAGTTTGTTCATATCAAGGATTTGCGTCCGGCAGGTTTTGAGCCTGTAAATCAGGTTTCAAGACACTGCGTGCAAAGCGGAACATCTTATTATATGACTGTTAAGGACTGTTCTGTTGACTTTTTCTTTGATAGAATGAGCCAAGGTACATACGTATTTGAATATCAATTAAATGCTACTATGCAAGGCAATTTTGCAGCTGGATTTGCATCAATTGAGAGTATGTACTCAGCAGACATAAAATCACAGACAGAGGGAGGCAGGGTAATAATAAATGAGAAATGAAAAAATCTCCTTTCTCCTTTCTCCTTTAATTAAGCGTATGATTAACGAAAATATAATACAAGTCGGTAAAATTCTAAAGAATCATGGTGTTAAGGGTGAGGTTACTGTTGCCGCAGACAACGATGCCTTATTCGGAGCCAAGTGTGTAATCATTCCTATAGAGGGGCTTTATGTTCCGTTTTTTGTGGAGTCTGTACGTCCTAAGTCAGAAACTTCAGGAATTATAAAGTTTGAGTGCATTGACAGCACAACAGACACTTTGCCGTTGTTGGGGGCATCGGTGTATATGAAAAAAAGTGAAATAGCGGACTCTGATGACACATGGGAGTCTTTTGAAGGCTATAAACTATATAACGGCAGTGAGTTGGTGGGAGAGATAACCAGTATCAATGACCAGACTGAGAATACTTTGTTTATTGTAAAATCTGCTGGCTCAGAGATTCTTATTCCTATTGTAGAGGATTGGATTAATTCTGTTGATGATGTTACAAAAATTATTCATACAACACTCCCTGATGGTCTTGTTGATATAAATTGACTCATATATTTTGTAATAAGAAAAATAAATAGTAACTTTGAGGTTGTAAATGCTAAAAACCACAGATTATGAGTTTACTTAGCGAGCGTCTGGCTCTTTATGATGCACCGCAAAAAGCAAAGGCTTTAGGTGTATATCCTTACTTCAGACCAATTTCCTCTGACCAAGATACTGTTGTAACCATTCATGGTAAACCGGTTATGATGTTTGGTTCCAATAGTTATTTGGGACTTACAAACCACCCTCGTATTAAGGAAGGGGCAATTAAGGCTACTGAAAAGTATGGTACAGGTTGTGCCGGCTCACGTTTCCTTAACGGAACTTTGGACATACACCTTCAACTTGAGGAACGTTTGGCACGTCTTGTCCACAAAGATGAGGCAATGGTGTACGCTACAGGCTTTACTGTAAATTCAGGTGTTGTTCCTTGTCTTGGCGGTAGGGAGGATTTCCTGCTTCTTGACCGTCTTAATCACGCTTCCATTATTGAGGGTTCAAGACTAAGCCTTGCCACTCAGTTCAAATACAAGCACAACAATATGGAGGATTTGGAAAAAATGCTCCAGAAATGTGACCCTGACAAAATTAAGGCAATTGTTTCTGACGGCGTCTTCAGTATGGAGGGTGATGTGTGCAAACTTCCGGAGATGGTTAAACTTGCCAAAAAGTATAACGCCTCCATTATGATTGATGAGGCTCACTCTTTGGGTTTCTTTGGTGAGCATGGAGGTGGTGTTTGTGAACACTTTGGACTTCAAGATGATGTTGAACTTATTATGGGTACATTCTCAAAATCTCTTGCAACTATAGGAGGTTTTGTAGCTTCAAATCATGATGTAATAAATTATCTTCGTCATAATTCACGTACATTCATTTTCTCTGCAAGTATAACTCCTGCCGCTACAGGTGCGGTCCTTGCCGCTCTTGATGTTATGCAGGAAGAGACATGGCGTCCTAAACAGTTGTGGGCTAATACTCATCGTATGATTGAGGCATTCAAGAAAGAGGGCTTTGAGATAGGTCACACAACTACACCTATAATACCACTCTTCATTCGTGATAATGAAAAGACATTCCGCATTACTCAAATGTTGCTTGAAGACGGTGTGTTTGTAAATCCTGTGGTTTCACCTGCAGTACCATCAGAAGATACTTTAATCCGTATCTCCTTAATGGCTACACACACTTTTGAACAGATTGATGAGGCGGTAGCCAAAATCACAAAGAATGCAAAACTTCTTGGATTGTTAGAATAAAAAAAGGTGCTTAAGCACCTTTTTTTATTTCTTAGCCCAATTATCTTTCAGTGATACTGTGCGGTTAAATATCAAATGTTCCGATGTGGAATCCTTGTCAACTGTAAAGTAACCTTGCTTTAGGAATTGGAAGTGGTCAAGCGGTTTGGCTGATGATAATGATTTTTCAACAATGCAACCGTTGATTACTTTTAGTGAATCAGGGTTCAGCAACTCTCTGAAGTCCTGCTCTGACGCTGACGGATTTTCAATAGAGAACAGACGGTCATAAAGTCTTACCTCTGCTGTAGTGGCATTTTTTGTATCCACCCAATTTATTGTACTCTTAACCTTACGATTGCCTCCCTCTGTGCCACTCTTGGTATCGGGGTCGTATGTACAATGAACTTCCGTAATATTGCCATTGGCATCTTTGTCACAGCCTGTGCATTGTATAATGTAGGCACTCTTCAAACGCACCTCACGCCCGCCAGGGGTAAGACGATAGAAATCTTTAGGTGCATCTTCCATAAAGTCTCCACGCTCAATGTAAACCTCTTTTGAGAGAGTAATCTCACGTGTGCCAGCGTTCTCATTGTCAGGGTTGTTCTCTGTTGTAAGAACTTCTGACGCACCATCGGGGTAGTTGTCTATAATCAGTTTAATAGGGTCAAAAATGGCGCACATACGGTTGGCGCGTGCCTTCAAATCTTCACGAACCGACGCCTCAAGCATAGATACATC
>JAZUKL010000007.1:0-16752 GCA_045643245.1 Candidatus Enterocola sp. | reverse complement strand
GGCAGGCACTCTGCCTTTTGTGTCAATTACCACCCTTATAGGGTTTTTACCGTACCAACGGCGTGTGTTCAAGTGAGGATCATCTTTTATTGCCGTTCTTGTTCCAACCATAATTGCCTGATTCTCAGCCCTCATTTTATGTACCAATGCCTTTGTTATATCTGACGATATGCGTACAGGCTTATCCTGAAAGGCATCTATAAATCCGTCACATGTCTGTGCCCACTTAAGTATTATATACGGACGGTGTTTTGTATGGTATGTGAAAAAACGTCGGTTAAGAAACCAACCCTCCTCTTCAAGCACTTCTGTAATAACCTCAATGCCTGCATCTTGTAATCTTTTTATGCCTCTTCCGCTAACCTGCGGATTTGGGTCAAGATTAGAGACCACCACTCTTTTCACCCCCTCCTTAATTATTCTGTCGGCACATGGCGGTGTTTTTCCGTAATGGCTGCATGGCTCTAAGTTTACATATAGCGTTGCCTCTGGTAAGAGTTCCCTCTTTTTTACTGAATCCAAGGCATTTACCTCTGCGTGCCAACTCCCGTAGCATCTGTGCCAACCTTCCCCTATTATCTCCCCTTTTGCCTCAATTACACAACCTACCATTGGGTTTGGAGCAACTCGCGTGTTTCCAAGTGCGGCAAGTTGGAAACATCGGCTCATATAATTGTCAACAACATTCACAAATTGCAAATTTAGTGAAAAAAGAAAAAGGAAAAAAGAAAAAAGGAAAAAAATGATTATTTTTGCATTATGATTATATCTCGTGAACACTTCAATAACCTGCTATCAAACCTCTACTCAAAGCAAGAATGCGGCATTCTTTGGCGTAGGGTTGTTTGTGAGGTATGCGGCATTGAACCTGCCAAGGCTTACTTTATTTCAGAGGCTGATATAAGTAATGTGGCAAACCGCCTTGCCGTAGGTGAGCCTATTGAGTATGTATTGGGGGTTGCTGAGTTCTGCTCCAAAAGGTTTATGGTGGATGAAAGGGTGCTTATTCCAAGACTTGAAACGCAGGAAATAGTCCATTTCATGGGGAAAAATCATAATAGGCAGGACTGCCTGAGGATTCTTGACATTGGCACAGGCAGCGGTTGCATTGCCATATCTATTGCTCTGCTTTTCAGCAATAGTAAGGTTACCGCACTTGACATTAGTGCTGACGCTTTGGCTGTAGCAAGGCAAAACGCCAAGGCTTTAGGGGCTGACAATGTGGAGTTTGTTCAATCCAATTTCCTAATGGAACAGCCCGATGGAATATTTGACATTATTGTATCTAACCCTCCGTACGTACGCCCCTCTGAAAAACACACTATGCCTGAAAGGGTTTTGGAACACGAACCTCACAATGCTCTGTTTGTTCCTGAAAATGACCCGCTTGTGTTCTATAAGGCTATATCGGAGTATGGGGTTGGACACCTTAGTGGCAACGGAAAAATTTATGTTGAAATAAACCAATGGTTAGGCTCTCAAACGGCATCGGTGTTTAAGGCTGACGGCTACTCTGCTCAGGTGTTAAATGACTCATTTGGGGAGGAAAGATTTATATTTGCCTCAAAAAACTAAATTTAACGCCATAATTCTTGCTTTTTTCTTTTTGTTTTCTTAATTTTGTAGGTGTGTACCTTAAAAAATTATGGATTACTTAAACTTTGACAAAAGCGTCCTTGCAAATCTGGAGAAATCACTGACCAAGGAGATGCTCCGCACAAACCGCTCCGGAGCCTATAACAGCACTACTCTTGTTGATTGTAACACCCGTAAGTATCATGGGCAACTTGTTGTGCCTCTGCCCGAAATTGACGGAGACAATTATGTCTTGCTTTCATCGCTTGATGAAACTATAATTCAACACAGTGCCGAGTTTAATTTGGGTGTACACCAATATAAAGGTGGTCAAATAAGCCCTAACGGACATAAATACATTAGGGAGTTTTCATGTAATGTAATTTCCAAGACAATCTACAGGGTTGGAGGCGTAATTATTTCAAAGGAGAGGCTGATGGTTAAGAATGAACCAAGAACCATTATTAAATACACTCTGCTTGACGCTCACTCCGCCACTACCATAAGATTCAAGCCGTTTTTGGCTTTCCGTAGCGTAAACGCTCTTTCTAAAGAGAATGAGAACGCTAACACTGATTATCAGGAGGTTAAGAATGGTATAAAGTGCAAACTTTATGAGCCTTTCCCGTTCCTTTACATGCAGTTTTCAAAGGCTCCTCATTATATTCATACACCTTACTGGTATAAAGGATTGGAGTATGAAAAGGAGCAGGAACGCGGATATGACTATTTGGAGGACCTTATGGTTCCCGGATATTTTGAAATGCCAATTAAAAAGGGTGAAAGCATCTACTTTACAACAGGACTGAGTGAAATTGCCCCTCGCAACCTTAAGACATTGTGGGAGACTGAACTCAGTCAGCGGAATCCACGTTCCGACATGTTCAACTGTTTGAAGAACGCCGCCCGTCAGTTTTCTAAGAAACAGAAGGAGGGTACATATCTGCTTGCAGGCTACCCTTGGTTTAAGACACGTGCAAGAGATGAGTTCATTTCTCTACCTGGCTGCACTTTAAGCATTGATGACAATGATATGTTCAATCAGGTGGCATCAAGTGCCGTTACTGAAATAAAAAAGTTTATTGAAAAATGTGAAATAAGCCCTCTTATTGAGGAAATTGATATGCCTGACGCCCTGCTTTGGTTTGTTTGGGCTATACAAATGTATTATGAAACCAATAAGGATGATGCCTTGGCAAAGTACAAGGATGTGGTGCTTGACATTGTAAACTTTTACAAGAGCCAACGCCACCCTAATGCCACAATAAGAGATAACGGTCTTATTTATGTTATAGGCAACAACAAGCCTATGACTTGGATGAACGCAGTGGAGGACGGAATGCCAATTACTCCAAGAAGCGGTTATGTGGTTGAACATAACGCCTTATGGTACAACGCATTGTGTTTTGCAGCTGAAATTTCGTCCGATACCAAATTAAGTGCCTTGGCTGAAAGGGTTAAGGAATCCTTTGTAAATATATTCTGGAACGGTTTTTACCTATATGACTATGTTGACGGCACTAACAGAAATGTTGAGGTAAGACCTAATATGATTTATGCCGTATCATTGCCTTACTCTCCGCTTGAACGCTCACAACAGAAAGGTGTGGTTGATATATGTACAAGAGAGTTGCTGACAGCCAAGGGTTTGCGTTCACTCAGCCCTAAGAGCGGATTCTACAGACCAAATTATGTTGGCGGCATGAAGGAGCGTAACCGTAATTACCATAATGGTCCTGTGTGGCCGTATATGACAGGTGCATATTGTGAGGCATATCTAAAACTTCACAAAATGGGTGGTGTATCCTTTGTTGAGAGGCTGATGATTGGTATGGAGGCGGAAATGAAGAAGTTATGTGTAGGCACACTATCTGAACTTTTTGACGGTAATCCGCCGTACAAAGGTCATGGTGCCATGTCATACGCCCCCACTGTTGCAGAAGTCCTGAGAACTTTGAAACAATTGATGTAATTATATGAATGTAATGAGTTGTAGAGTGAACTCTGCGAGCCCCCGCACAAAATCACGTACAATCGGAGGCACGAACTTGGAACGAAGTTCCGCATTAGTGAGTCTCCGAACGATTGTGTGGTTTTGAAGGGGTTAATAGCGAGCAATTTGTTCACGATATAACTCATTACATTCAAATTAAAACGATTTAGAAAAGGAAAAACAAACATTAAGGTTTCATATTTTCCTTTCTAAAAAAGTAACTAAATAGCAAAATGATATAAAGGAAAATATGAAAGCGTTAATGTTTGGGTGGGAGTTCCCTCCACATATTCTTGGAGGTCTTGGAACGGCAAGTTACGGACTTACCCGTGGCATGGCGGCACAAGATGACTTGGAAATAACCTTTGTCATTCCAAAGCCCTACGGCGATGAAGACCAAAGTTTTGCCAAGATAATAGGAGCGTGTGCTGTTCCTGTTGTGTGGAAAGAGCCCTCAAGAGAAAGAGTTCAGGAGTGCATTGGTCACATAATGAACCCCGATGAATACTTCTATTACAGAGACCATATCAGGTATGATTTCAGAAGAATAGGCACCAATGATTTGGGTTGTATTGAGTTTTCAGGCAGATACCCTGACAATCTGGTTCAGGAAATAGGCAATTATGAAGCTGTAGCAAGCGTGCTTGCCCATTCACTTGACTTTGATGTAATACACTCACATGATTGGCTTACATACCCAGCCGGCATCTTTGCAAAGCAAATTTCAGGCAAACCACTTGTAATTCACGTACATGCAACAGACTTTGACCGCAGTAGAGGAAATGTAAACCCAACGGTGTATAGCATTGAACGCCGCGGTATGGACATGGCAGACCACATTATTTGTGTAAGTAATTTGACCAGAAAAACCGTAATAGAGCGTTACGGACAGAATCCTGATAAAGTTTCAACAGTGCATAATGCAGTTGACCCTGTGCCAAATGCAGAGTCATTCAAGAAAACCCCAAGAAAAGACAAATTAGTTACTTTCCTTGGCCGTATTACAATGCAAAAAGGTCCTGAATATTTTGTTGAGGCTGCAAGCCGTGTGTTGGCAAGAACAAAGAATGTAAGATTTGTTATGGCAGGCAACGGCGATATGATGAACGCCATGATTGACCTTGTGGCAAGTCGTGGCATTGCAGACCGATTCCACTTCCCTGGCTTTTTGAAAGGGGCGCAAGTTCACCAAATGCTTGCAGATTCAGATGTTTACATAATGCCTTCCGTATCGGAGCCTTTCGGTATATCGCCGCTTGAGGCTATGCAGGTAGGCACTCCGTCAATTATTTCAAAACAGTCAGGCTGTGCTGAGATACTTGAACATGCCATTAAGACCGATTATTGGGATATTGATGCTATGGCAGATGCCATATACTCAATAGTTGAATATCCAGCCATTTACAAAACCCTAAGTGAAGAGGGTAAAAAAGAGGTTAATGCCATTACATGGGATAAGGCAGGACTAAAAGTTCGTGCAATATATGATAGAGTAATTAATAAATGAGAAATGAGAAATTTTGGAGTAGCGAGAGGAAAACAAGTTTACTTGTTTTTCCGAGTCACGACAAAATTCACAACGAAGTTGTAAATGAGAAATCTCCTCTCTCCTTTTTCCTTTCTCCTTTAATATAAGCGTTATGAAAAAAATTTGTTTTTATTTCCAAGTGCATAGCCCGTATGTGTTACGTCGCTACAGATTTTTTGAGGTGGGTAATGACCATTACTATTATGATGATTTTGCCACAGAAGACAAAATCAGAGAGTTGGCAGAAAAGTCATATCTGCCTGCCAATGCCATAATATTGGACATAATAAAGAAATCTGAAGGAAACTTTAAGTGTGCATTCTCTATTTCAGGTCCTACAATAGAGCAACTTGAAATGTATGCTCCTGAAGTTATTGACTCTTTTAAGGAACTTGCCGATACAGGTCAAGTGGAGTTTTTGGCAGAACCTTACGGACACTCCTTAAGCTCAATGTATAATGACAAGGAATTTGAAATTCAGGTCAAAAAACATGCTGACAAAATAAAGGAATTGTTTGGCAAAAAGCCTACGGCATTTCTTAACACAGAGTTGATTTATTCCGATGAAATGGCAGAAAAAATAGCATCGTTGGGTTATAACACAATTCTTTTGGAGGGTGCAAAACATGTTTTGGGTTGGAAGAGTCCTAACTATGTTTATAGCCATCCGTACCTGCCAAAAGTAAGGCTGCTTACAAGAAATTTCCCAATGAGTAATCATATTCCGTTCCAATTCTCTGACACTTCTTGGAGTGAATATCCTATGACGGCTGACAAGTTTATTCAGTGGATTGTTGACGCTCCGCAAGAGGAGGAGTTGTTTAATATTTGGTTAGGTTATGAATCGTTTGGAATAATACAGAAGGACTATACCGGTATATTTGAGTTTCTGAAGGCTCTGCCTATTCAGGCATTTAAGAGAGGCATTGGCTTTACAACCCCTTCTGAAGCCGCTAAGGCAACACCTGTTGCTCCTATTGCTGTGGGTCACCTTATTTCATGGAGCGGAGAGGAAAAGGATATAACATCGTGGACTGGCAACCAACTTCAGGAAGAGGCGTTGAACAAGCTTTACAGCGTTGCTGAAAGGGTTAATTTGTGCAAGGAGAAGGCTTTGAAGCATGATTGGCTAATGATTCAATGTACTGACTATCTGCGTTATATGAGCTTTAAGAATGCTTGGGGCAGTACTTTTGATTCGCCCTACGATGCCTTTACAAACTATATGAACATTTTGGCTGACTTTTTGCTGCGTGTTGATGCGGAGTACCCTACTTCAATTGAAAATGAGGAGTTGAATGAACTTCTTAAAACAATAAATGACCAAGAAAAGACCATTGGGCAACTTGAAGGCGAAATTAAGCAACTTAAAAAGAAACAATCTAAAAAACAATAGTATATGGAAACTCTTACTGATAAGGATCTTGAACAAATAAACGCCAGAGGCATTTCTGAAACAAAAATCAAAACCCAACTTGAGAATTTTGAAAAGGGATTTCCGTTTGCGTATATCATGGATGCCGCCACGGTTGAATACGGTATTATGAAACCTACTCAGTATGAGATAGATACATGTCTTAAAATTTTTAACGAAACAAAAGACCAATACACCATTCTTAAGTTTGTGCCGGCATCGGGTGCCGCCTCCAGAATGTTTAAGGACTTGGTTAAGTTCTCACTTGATGAGAATGCTGACATTGAAAAATTCCCTGACATTAAAAAGTGCTTTGAAAACATAAACAAGTTTGCATTTAATGACAAACGACTTGAATCCTTAGTATCGGCAAGGAAATATAATGCAGCCGCAAAGTACATTCTTAATAATGAGGGGCTTGGATATCAGAAAAAGCCTAAGGCAATGCTTAAGTTCCATAAGTATGCTGACGGCTCACGCACTCCGTTTGAGGAACATTTGGTTGAAGGTGCTGAATATGCAAGGGATATAATGAATGTTGTTCACCTGCACTTTACAATTTCTGCCGAACACAGAAGTCTTTTTGAAGAAATGGTATTGAATGTAGTACCTAAATATGAGGAGAAGTATGGTGTTAAGTATAATATAACTTTCTCAGAGCAAAAGGCTAAGACTGATATGCTTGCCATTAACAAGGCTGACGGCAAACTTGTAAGGAATGCTGACGGTTCTCTGCTTTTCCGTCCCGGCGGACATGGTGCACTGATTGAAAACCTTAATGACTGTACTGAGGACTTTATTTTTATTAAAAACATTGACAATGTTACAGTTGACCGTCTCAAAGATGAAACCTATACATATAAGAAGTTTCTTGCAGGACTGCTTATGAGCCTTAAAACCGAAACTGACCAGGCTTTGAGAGACCTTGACTCACTCGCTTTGTCGCCTGCCAGGCTTGCCCAAATTGAGGCATACGCATCATCAATGCTACAGATTAAGATTGGAGTGGGTTATTTTGCCTTATCATTGCGTCAGAAAATAGCATATTGGCAAAAGAAACTAAACCGTCCTATCAGGGTGTGCGGCATGGTACGTAATGACGGAGAACCGGGTGGCGGTCCGTATTGGGTAAAGAACTCACAGGGTGATACATCTCTTCAAATTATTGAGGCTTCACAAATTGATTTTGGCAACAGATTTCAGGTTGAACTTGTACAGAAGTCATCTCACTTTAATCCTGTTGACATTGTATGCTCAATAAAGAACTATAGAGGAAATAATTTTAATCTGCATAACTACATTGACCCTTCAACAGGATTCATATCTTCAAAGAGTCAGAACGGCATTGACATGATGATTCAGGAGCGTCCGGGACTATGGAACGGAGCCATGGCAGACTGGATTACTGTGTTTGTTGAGGTTCCGCCTTCAACATTCACTCCTGTAAAGACATTGGTTGATTTGCTTCGCCCGGAACACCAATAAAAGGAGAAAGGAGAAAGGAGAGAGGAGATTTCTCATTTCTCATTTCTCATTTCTCATTTAAATTTTTTATCTTTGCACTTCAAAAAAATTAAAGACAATGAGAACAAAGGTGATTGAGGCGCTAAGCAGCACCTCTTACGGCAGTAAGGTAACGGTAAAAGGTTGGGTCAGAACCCGCAGAGGTAACAAGAATGTAGGGTTTATAGCCCTTAACGACGGTTCCACCATTAAGAATCTGCAAATAGTTGTTGATTTTGCAAAAATCAGTGAGGAGTCAATAAAGGATGTTACTACGGGTGCATGTATTTGTGCCATAGGCACTCTTACTCAGTCTCAGGGTGCAGGTCAGAGTGTTGAGGTTCAGGCTGACAGCATTGAGGTTTACGGACCTGCCGATGACACCTATCCACTTCAAAAGAAGGGGCATACAATGGAGTATCTGCGTCAGATAGCCCATCTGCGTCCACGTACAAACACATTTGGAGCGGTTCTTCGTTTAAGACATAACATGGCATACGCCATTCACACTTTCTTCCACAATAAGGGTTACTACTATTTCCATACACCGCTTATTACGGCATCGGACTGTGAGGGGGCAGGTCAAATGTTCCAGGTTACAACTCTTGACCTTAACCGCATTGCAAAAGGAGAGGGCAAGGAGGTTGATTACAGCAAGGATTTCTTTGGAAAACCTACAAGTCTTACTGTTTCAGGGCAACTTGAAGGTGAACTTGGTGCCACCGCTCTTGGTGCAATATACACTTTCGGACCTACTTTCCGTGCTGAGAACTCAAACACTCCACGCCACCTTGCTGAGTTTTGGATGATTGTGCCTGAAATAGCCTTTATGGACAAGGATGAACTTATGGACCTTGAAGAGGAGTTTGTAAAGTTCTGCGTAAAGTGGGCTCTTGACAACTGCTACGATGACCTTGAGTTTCTTAACCAAATGATTGACAAAGGTCTTATTGAACGTCTTAAGGCCGTTGCCGATACTCAATTTATGCGTTTGCCTTACACTGAAGGCATTAAAATTTTGGAAGATGCTGTTAAGAACGGTAAGAAGTTTGAATACCCTGTTTATTGGGGCTGTGACCTTGCAAGTGAGCATGAACGCTACTTGGTTGAGGAGCATTTCCGCCGTCCTGTAATTATGACTGACTACCCTAAAGAGATAAAAGCCTTCTACATGAAGCAAAATGCTGACGGCAAGACTGTTCAAGGCACTGATGTTCTGTTCCCTCAAATTGGTGAGATTATAGGCGGCAGTGTTCGTGAAGAGAGTTATGACAAGCTGCTTGCACGCATTGAGGAACTTCATATTCCTATGAAGGATATGACTTGGTATCTTGACACCCGTAAATATGGTTCATGTCCTCATGCCGGCTTTGGCTTGGGCTTTGAGCGTCTGATGCTGTTTGTTACAGGTATGCAGAACATTCGAGATGTGATTCCGTTCCCTCGCACCCCAAATAACGCAGAATTTTAGAATTAGCATAGCTAATTCTAAAATTTAAAGGAGAAAGGATAAAGGAGAAATGAGAGATGTTCCATTTCTCATTTACTTTGCTAACCAGATTTCTGGATTTTGGGTGGCTTTTTCTTTCCAAACTTGGAAGTAAAGCACCGTCTTGTTATCCTCTTCAGCATCGGAGTAAATAGTGCCTATAACCTGTTTTGCAGTAACTTTATCGCCAATCTTGACATTAAGGCTTACAAGGTTTGCATAAACGGTGCGATAAAGTCCGTGCTTGACAATAACCACATTATTACTGCCTGGAATTGAGAAACATTGAGTAACTTCCCCCTCAAACACCGCACGTGCCTTTGAACCCTTTGGACATTGTATGTAGATTCCTTTATTGTTAGTTGTAACATGCTCAAGCACAGGGTGTGGCTGAATACCGTAGGCTCCTACAACCAATCCTTTTTCAACAGGCCACGGCAAACGATACTGATTCTTTTCAAAATTACCCGATACAAGTTTCTCCTCTTTGGTAAGAGCATATTCTGTAGTTCCTTTTGCACCTTTTTTGCCATCTTTTTTTGCCTCTGCCGCAATTTTTTTCTCAATTTGGGCATTTAACTGATTGGCAATCTGCTGCTGTTTTTTAAGTTGTTTTGAGAGTTCTTTTTGTTTTTTCTTCAAACTCTTTACAAGTTTGTCCTGCTTGTTTTTCTCTCCCTGAAGTTTGGCACTCTCCTTTTGGCGTTCATTCAAAACCTCAACTCTTGTCGCTCTTACTTTCTCCATTTCAGCCTTTTTAACATCAAGTTCTGCCTGAACTTTGGCTATTTCTTCTCCTTTTATTGTACAATACTCTGCATATTGTTGAATATAGCGGTATCGGCGGTAACTTTGAGCCACATTGCCGGCAGAAAGTATAAACATTAGGTTATCCCATTTGCCCTTTTTATAGTATCGGTGGTACATAAGGGCAGCATACTCTCTTTTAAGTGCGTCAAGTTGCTTCTGCTGGGTTGCAATTTCTGTTCTGAGAGCCGATATCTGTCGGTTTATTTCATTTACCTCAGCATTAAGTGAGTTTATTACAACTTTTCTCTCCTTTATTTCCGCTTGCAAAAGGCTGATTTTGGTCATTGTCTTTTGCGTATTGGCTTTGTTTTCTGTTATAAGGTTAGAGGTTGCTTCAAGGTTCTTAAGTGCTCTTGCCTTGCGTTTCTGCAACTCCTCTACGCTTTGTGCTCCTGCTGAGAGTACAATAACAAGACAAGTAAGTATTACAAAAATTCTTTTCATTGCTATTCTTTTTTACTTTAACAACGATTCCAATGAACTCTTTTTATAAGAGCCTGGTATGTTTGACACTATGGTTACCGGTACATTGAATTCAACTTCATCAAACCCGATGTTTGCTGAAAATGTGAGTTTTTGTGATGACAATGTACACACTGCCGCCATTGGGAATGTGTAGCCTCCTATGTTCTGAAAGGTGTTATAGTCTGCCATAACATACTCTGTACCATCATTTGTTGAGAATAGTGTACGATTAATGTTATTTTGAACAAAAAACTCAACGTAATAGTTAGGGGCTTGGCAATGGAACACAGAATCGGCTCCCATCTCCTTAATTGTCAGGCTTTTATAGTTTTGTTTCAAGGGGTCAAAATAGAGGTTGCACATCAAGCCCTCAATCATTTCATAATTAAGGTTGAAGTTTTTGTCAGTAAAGTATCTGTATGGCTCCGCTACGTATGAGCGTAACATCTTGTCTATAAATATTATGGAATCTTGCGTACAGGTTACTCTGTACATTTCTATGCCAAGAAGCGGTTGCATTGAAATCATAAGCCTTTTGCCTCTCTCAACGCTTACGGTTGTCTTAATGTTGAAAAAACTAAGTGCCGATATACTTAGTGAAACTTTTGCTTTCATTGTAGAGAAATCATGGTTCTTTGGAATAAACCAATTTTCCTCCTGTTCTGTTACGGCACCTGTGCCTGGAGATTTTTCTCCGCTGTATTTCTCTTTTTTACAACTTGTAATTCCTACTGTAAGCAAAAAGGCTGCAACTAATAGTGTAGCAGTTTTTAATACGCTATTATTCAACATATTGTCTTGTGTTAATCTTTATTTTCAATTTGTCTTTGTCTTGTCCGTCACGCTCTATTTCCAATGACTTTTTCCAATACTCAACGGCAGTATCAACATTGCCTGAAAGGAAAAGAATGTCACCGTAATGCTCATAAATTACAGCATCGGGGGCTGATTTCATATACTCAATTGCCTGCTCAATATAGAACTTGGCATAAGTAAGTTTGCCTTTTTTCATTAGAATATAGGCATATGTGTCTAAATATACCGGCTCAAGTGGCTCTTTTTCAATGGTTTTCTTGCTCAAAGCCTCAGCCTTGTCCAAATCCACTCCGTCCGTTGCCAATATATAAGCGTAGTTGTTCAACGCTCCAATATCATTAGGAAATGCCTCTAAATGACGGTCAAGGTATTTATAACATTGCTCCTTTTGCCCATTTTTATAATAATATACGAACAAAAAATTCCATAAATCCTTTCTGTTATCTTCAGTAAGTGCCTTTCTGCCCGATGCCTCCACTATGCTGTCTGCCTTTAGCATAAACTTAATGGCATCTTCATCATGATTCTTGCTGTAATTCCAAAGTCCGCTGTAATAGTGAAACTCCGCACTCTCTGGAATGGCCTCCATTGCATCTTCAAGCACCTTTTCAACCATTGCAGAGTCAGAACTTGCCGCCATTTGATATAGCAGATACTCCCAACACATTTGACATTGAGGGTCAAGATAAACGGCTGAACGTAGTGTTTCAATGGCTTCATCGTTACGTTTCATTTGAATAAGGTAATCAGAGTACTGAAGCAGGGCATCGGAGTTTTCAGGGTCAGAGGCAATAATGCTTCTATAAATGGTGTCAAGCTCTGAATACGGTCTTTGGGTAGCCACATAATACCTTGCAATCTGGTTCAGATACTCCTTTTTACGGCTATACTGTATCTGCTCACAAGTAAATATGCGGAACATTATTTCATTTGCCTTATCAGACTCTCCTGTCCTGATGTAATAGACATACATTGACTCAAGCGCGTATCCGTTGTCAGGGTCAAGTTCCAATGCCTTTTCATAACACTCCAAAGCAAGGTCCATATCCTTTGTCTCCATATAGATGTCTCCCTTATATGACCACACCGATGCGTCAAGAGGCATCTCTTTCAATATTTTATCAAGTTCCTTAAGGGCATCGTCAAGTTCGCCTGCACTAATGAACACTCCAACTTTTGACAATGAAATGTATTTGTCAGTACCCGTTAAACGCTCCAGCCTTTCAAATGTTTTTATGGATTTTTTGTAATCGCCTTTGCGTGCATATAGTTCTGCAAGGTCATACAAGTCTCCCTCGTGGTCAGGGAACTGCTTTAGAAGTGCCTCATATTTGTCAACCGCACTGTCCAAATCCTTTTTCATCAGATTTGCCGAAACCACTGATTTTCTGTAATAGTAGTTATCCTTTGACAGCGATACAGCTCTTTCAAGATACTCAAGCCCCGCCTCAAAGTCCTTTGCAAGTAATCTGTTGCCTAATTCATAACATATTGCAGGATTTCTGCTGTCAATGGAATCGGCCTTACTGAATGCCACATACGCACTGTCATAGAGTTTCTGCTGTTTCAGCCTTATTCCCTCTATGAAAAGTGAGTCTCTCTGATATATCAATGTATCAGAAAGTGCCTCTTTTTTTACTTTACATCCGTACATCGATGTAAATGTAATTGCAAACAGTATTAAAAATAATACTCTTTTCATTTCTTTCCTGTATGCCCAAAGCCACCCGCTCCGCGTTCTGTATCAGAGAGTTCTGCAACTTCTACAAACTCCGCTGTCTCATGCTTTGCAATAACCATTTGGCAAATACGCTCTCCGCTCTCAATAAGGAACGGTTCGTTACTCAAATTAATTAGAATAACCCCTATCTCTCCTCTATAGTCTGCATCAATGGTGCCTGGGGTGTTAAGTACTGTTATTCCTTTTTTTAACGCCAATCCGCTTCTTGGACGTATTTGTGCCTCATAACCTTGCGGTAATTCTATAAAGAGACCTGTAGGTATAAGTTTACGTTCCATTGGATTAAGTGTTACGGGGGACTGAAGATTTGCTCTCAAATCCAATCCTGCACTCAGTGGCGTTGCGTATGCCGGCAACGGGTTGCTTGATTTGTTTATAATTCTTATCTCCATTCTACTAACAATTATTAATCATTTCTCCTTTCTCATTTCTCCTTTCTCCTTTATACCAGTATAAAGTCCAACTGTTTCTTCTCTAAGTTTGTTGACTCCACCATAACATTCACCTCATCGCCTAATCTATATACCTTATGGGTGCGTTTGCCTGTTACACAATAGTTTTTCTCATCAAAGGTGTAGTAATCATCATCAAGCCTCTTGATAGGCACCATGCCTTCACACTTGTTGCTTGTGATTTCAACAAATATGCCCCATTCCGTAACTCCCGATATGACACCTGAGAAAACCTGACCCTTCTTGTCTGCCATATACTCCACTTGTTTGCATTTAACAGAGTCTCTTTCAGCATTTACTGCCACCTGCTCCATATCTGAGCAGTGTTTGCAATACTCTTCATATCGTTCTTGGGGTGCAGAGGCTCCTCCGCCTAAATATTCTGCCAACAAACGATGTACCATCATATCAGGGTATCGGCGTATTGGAGAGGTGAAATGGGTGTAAAAGTCAAATGCAAGTCCGTAATGACCTATGTTCTCTGTGCTGTATATGGCTTTTGCCATTGCACGCAGGGTTATGGTTTCAATAAGATTCTGCTCTCTTGTGCCTTGCACCTTGTCAAGCAAGCGGTTTATTGACCTTGATACATTTTCTCTTGCCCCCTCTGCCTTAAACTGGTAGCCAAAACGCTGTATGAATTTTGAAAGGTCATCAAGTTTGTCTCTGTTTGGTTCATCATGTATTCTGTAAACAAATGTCTTGGGTTTCTCATCTGCCTTAACCTTTCCTATTCTTTCTGCAACGGTACGGTTTGCAAGCAACATAAACTCCTCTACAAGTTTATTGGCATCCTTCTGCTCCTTAAAATATACATCTATGGGCTTGCCTGCCTCATCAAGTTCAAATCTGACCTCTGTACTGTCAAATGCTATGGCTCCTTTTTCAAAACGGGCTTCTCTCAGTATCTTGGCAAGGCTGTCAAGTGCAAGTATCTCTTTGCTGTACTCCCCTTCACGCTTCTCAATAATATCCTGTGCCTCCTCATACGTGAACCTACGGTTACTGCATATAACTGTCTTGGCTATTCTGCTCTTTTTAACCTCTGCCTTTGGTGTCATTTCAAAAATGACTGAATAGGTGAGTTTGTCTTCATTAGGGCGTAATGAGCAAACCATATTGCATAGTTTTTCAGGCAACATTGGTATAACTCTCTCCACTAAATAGATGGATGTTGCCCTAAGATACGCCTCCTTATCTATTTCCCCTCCCTCTTTAACATAATGGGTAACGTCAGCAATATGCACTCCCACTTCATAGTTGCCGTTTGGCAGTGTCTTTATGGAAATGGCGTCATCAAAGTCTTTGGCATCACGTGGGTCAATGGTAAAGGTAACTACATCTCTGTAGTCAAGACGCTTTTTGATTTCCTCTGCTGAGATAACGGCATCAAGGTTTTCCGCTTCACGCAAAACCTCTTCAGGAAAAGCATCTCTGATTTCAACCTCCTCCTTCTTTTCAGTGTGCACAGCACGGGCAGGACGCCTAATTTCAACCGCCTGCAATTTAGACATTTTGCCCCTTTTTACTCTATTTTTCTTTTGTCTGCCCATTAATCCAAATCAGTGGCTTTACCCTTATATTGGGCTGGCCTCTTCTCTAAGAATGAAGCTATGCCCTCTTTGTAATCATCGCCGCAATATACTTTTGCTCTATATGAATTGATTTTTTCAAAACTTTCAGACGATATAAGACTTGATGCACGGGCAAGCATTCTGAACTGACGCTTAATGGCACTCATTGAAAGTATTGAATTGCGACGGAACGGGTTAAGGAATCTCTCTTCAAGTACTTTTGGCAACTCCTCAATTGGTGCAATGGCATTAAGCAAACCTACGTTCAACGCATCGGCGGCTTGAATAGGCTGTGCTGTAAAGAACATTTCACGTGCCTTGTTTATGCCAAGTTGGTTAATGAAGTGCATAATGCCTGAAGCATTGTAAGGTATGCCTATCTTGGCTGGCGTAATGGCAAATGTGGCTGTATCTACGGCAACTATCATATCACATGACAAACATAGGTCACAAGCACCTCCCCAAACGGTTCCCTCAACGTATGCAATTACAGGAATTGGAACGTCCTGAACTTTTCTAAGCAGATTCTCCATTGGCACATTGAAGGCAAGCGGATCACTGCCGTCTGTAGGCAACTCCTTTATGTTATGTCCGGCACTCCAAACTCCATGGCTTATTTGTGCCTTTATAACTATACCTACACACTCAGAAGAGTATGCAAAATCAATAGCCTCTGACATCTCATTACACAACTGCTCACTCAGGCAGTTAAGATGAGCGGAATCCTGCATCTCTATAAAACAGATTCTGTCAATTATTTCTTTTCCTATCATAATATTGTTTTTTATAGTGCAAATTTACAAAAAAATTTATTAAGTTGCCATTGTCTCTGTATGGCGTGTGTCCAATTTGATAAATGTGAACAGCAATATGGTAAAGGCTATCATTGATGAACCTCCATAACTGAAGAACGGCAACGGAATGCCAATGACAGGCAACAGACCTATTACCATTCCTATGTTTATGCAGAAATGGAAAAAGAAGATTGATGCCACGCAGTATCCGTATATTCTGCTGAACGGCGTTCTTTGCCTTTCAGCCAAATACACTAATCTGCAAATGAACACAACATATAGCAAAACTATGAAAGCGGTTCCCAAAAATCCGGTTTCCTCTCCTATGGTGCAGAAAATAAAGTCTGTATCCTGCTCAGGCACATAGTTCAGCTTGGTTTGGGTGCCGTTAAGGAATCCTTTACCTGTAAGACCTCCTGAACCTATGGCAAGCTGAGCCTGACGCACATTGTAACCTGCCCCTTGCGGGTCATCTTCAGGACCCATAACCACTTTTATTCTTATTTGCTGGTGTGGTTGCAACACATTGTTAAAGGCATAGTCTGCGGCAAAGCAAAGTC
Organism: Candidatus Enterocola sp.; assembly: GCA_045643245.1. Taxonomy (GTDB): domain Bacteria; phylum Bacteroidota; class Bacteroidia; order Bacteroidales; family Paludibacteraceae; genus Enterocola. Next base: position 38 of record JAZUKL010000007.1, on the reverse strand, counting down.
CGGCGGTAAGTATGAAGAACAGTATCACTCTTAAGTGT
>JAZUKL010000006.1:0-1841 GCA_045643245.1 Candidatus Enterocola sp. | reverse complement strand
ACAGAAAATTTCCGTAACTTTGTCCTTGGTAATCATCGCTGTTATTGGTTTTAACTATTTGATTTTTACACTGTAAAGTTACGAAATAATAGCGAGATTACCAAATTTTTAGACAACTTTCTTATCCCGAACTCGCGTATGTAGATGATAACGCTGACAGATACAAGTACTACAACGATGAACAGTTTGGCATGTGTGACATGCTTCGCTGGGAGTATGATACTGTTTCTATTCATATATTATGATTATTTATTTGTTTTTGCTGAATCGTGGTGCAAAGATATGTATTTTTCTTTATCGCTGTACTACTTTTTGGTCTATAGGTCAGATTGCAGGCTGAGACATCCTCTAACCTATTATGAATAAACTACTTTAGTTGGTTTCAAAATTTTGAGGGGCAAAATCGATGATTTAAATGTCTCTATAGGTCAGATTGCAGGCTGAGATATACTGTAACCCTTTGCTATTGTTACCTTTGCATGAGATTCAAAATCTCAAAACAAAGGTAAAATGAATAAGAGTAAATGTCCAGTATGCGGTTCATTGCATACCAAGAAGAATGGTAAGCGTAATGGGTCTCAAGTATACAAATGCATTGATTGTGGTTACCAATTCCGTAACAGTAAACTTCCATCAGAAGATACCCTCTGGAGGCTATATCAAGACAACAAGCAGACGGTCTCTGAGCTTTCAGAAATGTTTGGCACTAGCGAGTCAACAATAAAGCGGCTCCTTGCTAATATAAAGAAAGAATGGGTTCAGCCTGACCTGTCTGGCTGTAGCGGATATGTCCACTTGGATGCAACATATTGGGGACACAATTGGGGTGTAATGTTGGCATTGGATGAGGAGTCTGGATATCCGTTGTATGTCGAATTCATCAAGAGTGAGACGAACACGGACTATTCAAATGCCATACATAGTGTAGAAGAAAGACGCTATGTGATCAAGGGTTTGATAATAGATGGTAAGCAATAATTGTTCAGTATGTTTTCTGGCTATAAGATTCAGATGTGCCAATTCCATATGAAGCAGATAATCAAGCGCTATCTAACACAAAATCCAAGACTTAAGGCTGCAAGAGCGTTAAAAGAGTTGATGGAGAGTCTCACATCCTCGAATGGTGAAAAGTTCAAGGCAGAGTATCAATTATGGAAAGATATCTGGTCGAACACTCTAAGCAAACGGTCCCTACTGAAATCCGGGAAAAGCCAATATACCCACAAGAGGTTAAGGTCTGCCATGCACAGCCTTGACTTCTACATGCCGTACTTGTTTACTTTCTAAGATCCAGAGTGTAAAGGCATGCCGAATACCAACAACAAAATTGAGGGGACATTCACAGACTTGAAGAAGAACCTGAACAACCATAGTGGTATGTCCATAGAGAACCGCAAGCGGTTCATATGTGGGTTTTTCTTGGCATTGGCAGCATCTCTTAGCATGAAAAAACAGGAGCCGACCAAATGACGACTCCAGCATGCTTATCGATGTGCACAGCCTTATTCCTCACAGAGTTGCTCCCCAGCAGAGCTCTGCTATGCTTCAGGCTGTCAAACAAAGGTAAGAACTAAATATGACATGTACAAATTAGTAGCTTGCAAAATAGCCTGCAATTTGACCTATACGCCGGAAAATCGGGAACCACCAAATAGCAAGTCCGAAGTGTTAAAATCTAATATCTATTGATAGTCAATACATTATCTGTGGTTGTTTTTCGGTATTCATGGTTGTTTTTGGCTCCACAATTCCAACAATAAAATGCACCCTCTCCAATTCTTGTTACGGAATTAGGAATGGAAACGCTTGTAAGACTTTCACATTTACAAAATGCATATTCC
>JAZUKL010000005.1:0-72364 GCA_045643245.1 Candidatus Enterocola sp. | reverse complement strand
TTCTATGATTACAGAGGGTGTCATTGCCCTTATTTGGGCTGCCGCCGCAAACGCATTCTATATGGAGCACGGATATGACTCTACAGAGAGTGCCGCCGCCATAGTCAATTTTGTGGCACAGGACTGGTTAGGCAGAATAGGTGCCATATTTGCAATTTTAGGTATCGTTGTATGTCCTATATCCTCTGGCGATACGGCGTTCCGTTCTATACGTCTTATGGTGGCTGATGTACTGCACTTGGAACAAAAACCAATTCAGAACCGTCTTACTATATGTATCCCTCTTTTCATAGCCGCTTTTGTGGTTCTGCTTATGAATATGAACGGAGTGGAGGCGTTTGAGATTATGTGGAGATACGTATCGTGGGCAACACAGCAACTTGCAACTATAACACTTTGGGCTATAACCGTATATCTTTACAGGACAAAAGGGGCTTGGCACTATATAGCTTTAATACCTGCAATGTTTATGACAATGGTTGCCATCTCATATTTCATAGTGGCACCTGAGTGTCTGGGACTTATGCAGTACTATAACTTTGCGTTATGCTTTGCCGCCGCCGTTACCATAGCGTTGTATGTTTTGTTCTTTAAGAAAGAGAGATTATCACACCTATGAAAATTAATTTATATATTTGCATACGAATCTAAAACATTATAAACAAATGAAAAAAGTATTTTTGGCACTGATGGCTATAGTTGCCATTGCATTGACAAGTTGCAAACCAAAGGCAGAACCTCAGTCACAGGAGAGTGAGGATATCATTGTTTACGGCAATATTTACACTGCTGAGATAGATTCCACCAAAGCCCCTGATTCGCCTGAATACTATAAAATGGCAAAGGCAATGGTCATCAGAGATGGTAAATTCCTATATGTGGGAACAGTAGAGGAGGCGGAGAAGTTGAAAACTGACAACTGCCGTATCATTGACCGGAGGAATAGCGATGGCATCATTATTCCGGGTATGACAGACGGTCACGCCCACTATCTGCTGAAATACATCAATGAGCAAATGAAGGAGAATACCCTCCAATTTAATGAGGAACAGGAATATGAGCAAGTTATTGCTCTGGTGCGGGATTTTGTGGAGACAGCCAGAAAAAATGGCAGACAATTAGAATATGTCTATGGTGAGGGATATGACCCAATCAAGATGGAAAAAGAGGGTAAAGACCAACGCCATAGAAAGGACTTGGACGCCATAACTACTGACATTCCTATTTACCTTACAGGTTATGACCACCATAGCACGCTTGTGAATACCCGTTGTATGATAAATGCAGGCATCTTATATGAGGACGGCAGAGAAAAGCGTACACAAGTGGCAGGTGGATTTATGTATCGTGACGATAATAATGAGCTGAACGGTGTGTTTGCAGAACGTGCCATATCCTTGCTTCAGGGGCCGGGTCTTAACAACAAGATGCACCCTACCGCCGCTCAAGTCTCAAATGGTATCGGCAAAATGCAGGATTACCTACTGTCAGTAGGCATAACCAACATCATTGAGGGGTGGGCAAACAATTATGGTGCAGATGATGAGTCTATGTTCCAGGCGTTGAAAACATTTGATGCAGGTAACAATTTGCACCTGAATGTCTCTCTTACATACGAGATTGAGCCGTGGTATAATGACAATGACCCATTCTGCTATGTGCAAAAGGCGGCGCTTGTACAGCAAAAATACCAATCAAAGCACGTTCATCCTGACTACATAAAACTATTTATGGACGGATGTGTGGAGACGGGTACGGGATTCTTGATAGGTAAATATAATGGCGGAGGCGTGAAGGACAGTGTTTTCTCCGGTCACGGCACCGCACTATGGAGTCAGGAAGCCACTGATAGAATTGTGAGGTCCGCTAATGATGCCAACCTGTCTGTACATACCCACGCTATGGGAGACGGAGCAGTTCACCGCTGTGTGCTGGCTTACAGTACCAATGGCAAAAAGGAGATGAGAAACAGCATCTGCCACCTGCGTAATGTAATTGCTGAAGATTATGCTTTAATAAAGCAAAACGATATTGCGGTTACGTCCAATATGAACTGGCATTGCTTTACGGAAGCGGCTCCCAAAAGGTTTGCTGAAACCATGCCTGCTCCGTATGATACTAAGGCATATCCTATGAAATCATTCTTTGACAACGGCATATTAGTCAGTCAGTGTACTGATACTCCTGCTGATAATGGTATCAATTACCCATTCTATTGTATGCAGGTTGCCCTCATCGGTGCGTATGAGCCAAGTTCTTACACTTGGGATAAGGATGAACTCATTAACCGTTACCAATTCATGCAAGCCGCAACCTACAACGGTGCCTGGGAGTTACATTTGGAGAATGAACGTGGCAGCATAAAGGAGGGCAAATATGCGGATTTTGTAATATTAGACAAAAATATACTGACCTGTGACGTGCAAACACTTAAGGACGTGCAGGTTCTATACACATTCTTTGAAGGTAATGAGGTTTATCCTCTAAAATAGAAGATATTATGGAAAGATTAACTAAACAGGAACATTTGAATGGGTTGTTGGCACTTAGTCCGGTGCTGTTGTTTGAGATTTTATTTTTTGGCTTTATGTGGGTAAGCGGGGATTTTGGTGAAGTCCCTGTTCTGCTATGCTTTATCATTGCTTCAATGTATGCGGTGTTCATTATGCGTCGTATGCCCATTGATGAACGTATCAATGTCTTTGCCACTGAAATGGGGCGAAATGACATTATTCAGGTCATACTTATCCTTGTCTTTGCAGGCGGTTTTGCCTCGCTGACGGAGAAAGCCGGTTGCTTGGATGCCGCCATTCAGTTCTCATTGTCAGTGTTCCCCGCCCGTTTTGTTTTTGTCAGCATTTTTGTTGCAACCTGTCTGCTTAGTTTCTGTATTGGTTCCGCTATGGGCTGTGTGGTGGCCATTGCACCAATTGCCGTTCCATTGGCTCATATGTGCGGATTGGATGAAACCATATTGTCAGCGGCGGTTGTGGGTGGCGCCATGTTTGGAGATAACCTAAGTGTTATTTCTGATACCTCAATTGCCGCCAGCCGTTATACTGGTTGCACCCCAAAACAGAAGTTCCAACATAACTGGCCGATAGCCGTACCTGCGGCGTTGATAACGGCTCTCGTCTATCTGCTGATTGGATTGAATGTTACCGGAACAGAAACGGTTGCCAAACCGTTTGAGTGGTTTATGCTTACGCCGTATGCGGTTGTTGTTGTAGCGGCTATATGCGGTATGAATGTGTTGCTTGTACTGTTGCTTGGTGTGTTTGTGGCTTGGGGAATAGGGTGTTGGCAAGGTGCTTTCACTTTTACGGGAGGAGCACAGATATTGTCTGACGGTCTTACCGGTTCCGGAGGTTTCTGCCTGTTTATTCTTATGGCTGCCGGTCTGGTGGCTATTATACAAAGAATGGGTGGTATATCGTATGTGTCGCGTCTGATTGAGCAGGTGGTTCATTCCCGTAAAGGTGCCACCATTGCCACTGCAATTGCTTCAGGTTTATTGACAGCCAGCACAGCAGTGAATACGGTAGCCATCATTGCCGCTTCCAGTATAGGTGTGCGTTTTGCTGACAAGTTTGGAATATCACGTCCTAAGATTGCGTCTATACTTGATATGTCTGCTTGTTGTGCTCAGGGAGTGATTCCATACGGTATACATCTTATTGCGGTTGCAGCACTATCGGGAATTAATCCTATGAGGATAGTGCCGTGGATGCTATATCCGTTCATTCTCTTTATTGGTGTTATTATCTATTGTCTTCTTCCAGAGAGGAAAGCAAGTGTCAAATAAAATAATTAATAATTAAAAAACTCATAGTTATGAAAAAGTATTTTTTTGTTTTTGCGGTATTTGTATTGGGATGTTGCGGAAGTTGTGCAGATAACAGACCAATAACATTCAATGAGTTGCCTAAGGCAGCACAAAATTTTGTGCATCAGTATTTTCCTGTAAGTGCCAATCAGGCATTTCAGTCTCCAATTGTAACTAAGGATACTGAATGGTTTGACGATGCTCCGTATGAGGTTATGTTCATTACAGGTGATAAGGTGTCATTTACTTCAAAAGGTGCTTGGAAAGAGTTTGAAGGGCGTACTGTAGCAGTGCCTGACGCCATTATTCCTGCTAATATAAAGGCTTGGGTGACACAAAGTTACCCAGGTGCTTCAATTGTAAAGATTGATAAGGACAGCCGTGATATTGAGATTAAATTGAGCAATATGGTTGAAGCCAAATTTGACCTCAAAGGCAATATCATGGAATTGGATATTGACGATTAATCTGTAGTCCGTTATTCCGTTATTAAATCCGCTTCAAGCAGGCTTTCTACAAATGAAAAAGCATCTGCTGAAGCGGTTTTTTCATCTACTTCATACTCTTTAAGAAGTAGGCTTGTTATGGTATCGGCGTCAAAATCTGTATTCTCTATGTTTTTCCAGATGTAGGCGCCGCTCTCATTGAGTGAAAGTATGCTTGAGTAATCAACTGCTGAATCTCCTTCCGCCACAACTATATACTCTGAGCCAAGGTTGTGAAGTCTGAATCCTTTTTTTAGTTTCATAACTGTAAGTGTTTTGATTTGGTAAAATTAATATTTTTTTTGAAGGTTTACAAATTAAAACAATAAAATTGTTATCTTTGTGTTTTGAAAGGTGGAATCTAATTCTCATTGATGATATGAACAGCAATAATTATTGTGTTATTATGGCTGGCGGCATCGGTAGCCGATTTTGGCCATACAGCCGTAACAGTAAGCCTAAACAGTTTCTTGATTTTTTTGGTACGGGAAGGTCTCTGCTACAAATGACATTTGACAGGTTTGTTAAGGTCATTCCTCCTGAAAATATATTGATTGTGTCAAACAAGGCGTATCTTGACCTTATTCTTGAGCAACTGCCTATGATAAAGAAGGACCAGGTGCTGCTTGAACCCGTAAGGCGTAACACCGCTCCTTGTATTGCATACGCCGCCGCAAAGATTTATGCCCGTAACCACGATGCCAGCATGGTTGTGGCACCGTCAGACCATCTTATAACTAAGGAAAACGAATTTTTGGATGCTGTTACCACAGGTCTTGATTTTGTTACAAGAACTGATAACATGCTTACTTTTGGCATAAAACCTAACCGTCCTGAAACCGGTTATGGGTACATTCAGACCGGTGCAGATGTGGAGCAAGGAATAAGGAAGGTCAAAACCTTTACAGAAAAGCCTAATCTTGAACTTGCAAAGGTGTTTGTTGAGAGTGGAGAGTTTTTTTGGAATTCAGGAGTTTTTCTTTGGAGCGTAAAGACCATTAGAAAGGAATTGAAATCTCAACTTCCTGAAATTCATGCTCTGTTTGAAGAGGGTAGTTCAATAATGTGGACAAGTTCAGAGCAGGCGTTCATTGATTCCTATTTCCCTTCATGCCAGAACATTTCCATTGACTACGGAGTAATGGAGAAGGCAAAGAAGGTGTGTGTGCTTTGTGGTGATTTCGGTTGGTCAGACCTTGGCACATGGGGTTCGCTTTATGATATGTCAGAAAAGAACGCTAACGGCAATGTGAATCTTAACAGCAATGTCCTTGAGTATGACTGTAAGAACAATATTGTGGTTATGCCTAAAGGTAAACTTGCCGTACTACAGGGACTTGATGGATATATAGTGGTAGAGACAGAGAATTCACTTCTTGTTTGTAGAAAACAAGATGAACAGGAGATACGCAAATTTGTAAACGATGTCTCTTTACTTGATGAAAATTCAAAATTTGTTTAAGTCACTATGGTAGAAGAGAAAAAAATGATATTGCGAACAGAACATCTGTTTAAACAGTATGGTAAGCGTACTGTTGTAAATGATGTGTCAATAGATGTAACCCAAGGTGAAATAGTGGGGCTTCTTGGTCCTAACGGAGCGGGAAAAACCACCACTTTTTATATGACAACGGGGCTTGTCAAACCAAATGGCGGTAGAATTTTTCTCAATGACCTTGACATTTCAAAGTATCCGGTATATCAGAGGGCAAGGGCTGGTATAGGGTATCTTGCACAGGAGGCTTCAGTATTCCGACATCTTAGTGTTGAGGACAACATTAAAGGGGTGCTTGAAATGACTGATTTTCCTAAGAATTATCAAAAAGAGAAGTTGGAGTCCCTGATTGAGGAGTTTCATCTTCAAAAAGTGCGTAAAAGTTTGGGCGACCAACTTTCAGGTGGTGAACGTCGCCGTTGTGAGATTGCCCGTTGTCTTGCCATTGAACCTAAGTTCATTATGCTTGACGAGCCGTTTGCAGGTGTTGACCCTATTGCTGTGGAAGATATTCAGACTATAGTGTTCAAACTGAAATTCAAGAATATTGGTATTCTCATTACTGACCACAACGTACATGAAACCCTAAGCATTACAGACCGTGCCTATATGCTGTTTGAGGGTAGGATTATGTTTCAGGGAACTGCTGAGGAACTTGCCGTAAATCCTGTAGTTAAGGAGAAATATTTAGGTTCCAATTTTGTACTTCAGCGTAAGAACTCACTGATTAATAAAAGTCTTTAACTTGGCTATCTCTTTCGCCCAAATCTCTTCATTTGGGGTTTCAAGAATCAGCGGAATGTCATCTGTTCTTGTATCTTTTATTATGGCTTCAAATGTTTTGATGCCAATTTCCCCGATACCCAGGCTTTCATGGCGGTCAACCTTGCTGCCAAGTGGTTTCTTTGCATCGTTGAGGTGCATTCCTTTCAGGTACTTTAAGCCGATTATGGTATCGGCGGCATTCATGACCGCTTCATAACCTTCTGTTTCAGAGGGAAACAATGCTCCGTTAGTGTCTGGTCTTACATCATAACCTGCGGCAAAAGCGTGGCAGGTGTCAATGCAGAATCCAACTCTATCCTTATCTTCAACGCCGTCAATTATCTCTGCTATATGTTCAAAACGGTAGCCTATGTTTGAACCTTGACCTGCGGTGTTCTCAATTACGGCTATAACGCCTTGTGTCTTGTCAAGTGCAATGTTTATTGACTCTGAAATGCGTTTTATGCACTCACTTTCTGAAATCTCTTTCAAATGACTGCCCGGATGAAAGTTAAGGCGGTCAAGCCCTAATGCCTGACATCTTGCCATCTCCTTAATGAATGACTCTCTTGATTTTTCAAGGTTCTCATCATTTGGGTGTCCAAGATTGATTAGGTAACTGTCATGAGCAAGTATGGAGCATGGTTTGTAGCCAAACTCATCACATCTCTGTTTGAAGAGTGATATGCTTTTTTCACTAAGGTCAGGGGCAAACCACTGCTTCTGATTCTTTGTAAAAAGTGCAAAGGCGGTTGCTCCAATCTGTTTTGCATTAAGGGGTGCGTTCTCAACGCCACCGCCGGCACTTACATGGGCTCCAATGTATTTCATAGGGTCAAGGGTCAAGGGAATTTGCTCCCATAACGCTTTTGCAAATTTAATAATTTTTGTAGCATATTATAGGCAGATTGCAATTTTTTTGTAATAATTGAATAATATACGTTAAAAAAATTAACATTTTCATAATTAAATATGAAAAATTGTATAAAATCATAAAAAGATTGTAACTTTGCACATCACAAAAATTTAACATTATGAAGAAAAATTTACTTTTGGTTATGGCAATGTTGCTTATGTCAACTGTTGCCGCAATTGCACAGCCACGTGCCATTGGTGGTAGAATAGGTTCAGGTTTTGAATTTTCATACCAACACACAGTGGGTTCTAATTTTGTAAGTTTGGATGCAGGTCTTATCTACGGTGTCGCAAGTTTATGTAATGCAACTGCAAATGGAGTTCACATGCCTGATTTTCACGGTACATCCGGTATGGTGGGAGTGGAAACTGTAGCAACGTATAACTGGTTGTTTCCTATTAAAGCATGGAAACACAAGGGGGCATGGAATTGGTATGCAGGTGTTGGTGCCGGTATAGGATACATGAGACTTCACAATAGTAATTATTATGGAGCAGATTCTGGTTTTGCAGGTGTTGCAGGTCGTGTGGGCTTTGAGTATAATTTCTGGTTCCCACTGCAGCTCTCTTTTGACTATAGACCAATAATAGGTCCGTGCTTTGATAAATATTCGGTAATGTATAACCTTACCGGACTTTATGCAGGTGCCATTTGCTTAGGTGTCCGCTACAAATTCTGATAACTTATATAACTTTTATATTTGCTCCCCGATGCTAAAATTTTAAGCATCGGGGTGTGTTTTTTTATAAAAACTCTCACGCACGCGCAATATATTAGGTGTATTGCCGTTATTTATAAAGGTTTTTTGTATCTTTGCAGTTTTGTAACTTTGTTAAAACAAGTTTTAACCATGTTACTTCGTCGCTCAGCATAGTCCAAGTAAACTTGTCTCTGCTTTCGCTCCTAGTAACAGTCAATTTTCAATTTTCATGATAGAATACATTTCAGGAAATATTACAGAGCTTACACCAACGCTTGCAGTTATAGAGGCAAACGGAGTCGGCTACGGCATTAATATAACATTAGGCACCTATTCAGCTATTAACGGCAAGCAGAGTGCCAAGTTGTTTATTTATGAGGCAATACGTGAAGATGCGTACGTGCTTTATGGTTTTGCTACAAAAGAGGAGCGTCAAATGTTCCTGCTGCTTATTTCCGTATCGGGAGTTGGTGCAGGTACAGCACGTATGATATTATCTTCAGTCAGCACTGCTGAACTGCGTGATGCGGTTCTTTCAGGTAATGAGTTGATACTCAAAGGAGTAAAAGGTATAGGGCTAAAGACGGCACAACGCATAATTGTTGATTTGCGTGATAAGGTTGCCGGTGTTGACACTTCCGCTGTTGCAACAGGTGTTTCACAAGCGGCACAGGTGTCAGGAGTTTCAGAAGAGGCTTCACAGGCTCTTGTAATGCTTGGATTCCCAAATGCCAATGTGCGTAAGGTGGTTCAAAAAATTGTATCGGAAACGCCTTCATTGAGCGTGGAACAAATTATCAAACAGGCTTTGAAAATGATGTAAGGAATTGAGTAAGAGGGGTTACATATTATCATTCAGGCTTGTTTTTATAGCGGTGATGTATCTTGCTGCTATGGCTGTATCGGCTCAAGAGGTTGTACCGCAAAGTGGTACAAGTTCAACGGTGTATCATCCTGCGTCAATATATCCTGATGACCCTGGAGACCTTACTGAAAAGGCTTCAACAGATGCAAAGACCCCTGAAAACATAACCACAGAGGTGCGTTATGATGAAACAACAGGTAACTATTACTACGATACTAAAGTTGGAGAAGAGTCACTTGACGTTCCTTTCTATCTGCAAAGTAATGAATATGCAAATTACATGGCTCAGCAGTCTTTGAAAGAGTATTATAAGACAAAAAATGCTGAGGCTAAGAAAAAGAAACATGAGATTTCATTTACAGACATGAAGTTTGATATTGGACCTGCGGACAGAGTTTTTGGTCCGGGAGGTGTACAACTTAAGCTTCAAGGTTCTGCAGAACTTGATTTCGGATTGAATTTCAAGAAATTAAAAGACCCGTCTTTAACAGAACGCTCTCAAAATCCTGCTCCGACATTTGATTTTGATGAAAAGATTCAGCTGAGTGTTGACGGTTCTGTGGGTGATAAGTTGAAATTCGGACTTAACTACAATACAGAGGCTACATTTGATTTTGACCAATCACTTGTAAAAATAGGATATGAAGGTAAGGAAGATGATATCATAAAGAAAATTGAGGCTGGTGATGTAAGCATGCCTTTGTCAGGTAGTCTGATTACAGGAAATACCTCTTTGTTTGGTATCAAAGCTGATTTGCAGTTTGGTAAATTAAGCATCAGTGCCGTTGTTTCACAACAAGAGAGCGACGGCAAGACAATTAACACCAGCGGTGCCCAAACTTCAGAATTTGAGGTGCGTGCAGATGCGTATGATGAGAATCGCCACTACTTCCTTACCCAATTTTTCCGTGACCATTATGATGAGTGGGTGTCTGATTTGCCAAACATCTCAAGCGGCGTTACAATTGGTGAAATAGAGGTTTGGGTAACCAATAAGAATTCAGTAAACTACAATGATGTGACAAATGTGGTTGCTTTTTCTGACCTTGGAGAACCTGACAAGATTTTTAGTCCTACATGGCATAAGACAGGCGATGCCCCTGACAACGATGCCAATAATCTATACAATGATGTGGTCAGAGCAAACAACGGTCTTCCTGACATATATTCAGTTGATGCATGGTGTGGTACATTCGGTATGGTTAGCGGTACTGATTACTCAAAGATTGAGGGTGCCAGAAAACTTGAGGCAAGTGAATATACACTTAACAAGACATTGGGATACATTTCTTTGAAAACTGCACTCAATAATGATGAAGTTCTTGGTGTGGCATTCCAATATACATACAAAGGCAAGGTTTATACCATAGGTGACCTTTCAAAAGGAGTTTCAGGTTCAACAAAAGAGGGACAGTCAGTACCACTTACCCTTAAAATGTTAAAGACTACGGAAATCTCCCCTGATTTGCCTACATGGAATCTTATGATGAAGAATATCTATTCTCTTGGGGCTTATCAGGTGCAGCAGGATAAGTTCACCCTTAACATAATGTATAGAAATGACTCAACAGGAATAGACCTTAGGTATATATCGGAAGGTGATATTGCAAATGTTCCTCTAATCAGGGTAATGAATTTGGATAATTTGGACTCTCACAATCAAAAGACCAAGAACGGTGACGGTATTTTTGATTTTGTGGAGGGATATACAATTCTTGCCTCTAACGGTAAAATCATATTCCCTGTATTGGAGCCGTTTGGCAGCCATCTTGCCAAAAAATTGAAGAATGACCCTGCACTAGTCAAGAAGTATTGTTTCCAGGAACTATATGACTCCACATTGGTTACAGCACAGGAATTGGCAGAGAAAAACAAATTCTATCTAAAGGGTACATACAGGGCATCGTCAGGCTCAGAAATAAGGCTTAATGCCATGAACATTCCAAAAGGTTCTGTAAAGGTTACGGCAGGAGGTAGGGAATTGACTGAGAATGTTGACTATACCGTTGATTACATGATGGGTGTGGTTAATATCTTAAATCAGGATATTATTGAATTGGGAACCCCTGTAAGTGTGAACTTAGAGAGCAAGACATTGTTTAACACTACAAGAAAATCTTTATTAGGAACTCACCTTGATTATGCTTTCAATGACCACTTTAACATTGGCGGTACTTTGATGTATCTGAGTGAAAAACCTTTGACTGAAAAGTCAGCATACGGGAATGACCCTGTATCAAATGTAATGTGGGGATTGAATGCCTCATATAGAAATCAGTTCCAGGAAATTACTGATTTCTTCAATAAAATACCTATTCTTAACCTCAAACAGACATCAACTCTTGCTGTTAATGCTGAATTTGCACAAATGATTCCAGGTACGGCGGCAGGGGCGCACGGCAGGGTATATGTTGATGACTTTGAGTCCACCAAAATAGGCTATGATGTCAGGTATGCCTCTAATTGGAGACTTGCATCAACTCCAAGCATGTTTAAGGAGGCAACATACAGTAATAATGTTGATTACGGTAAAAACAGAGCGTTGTTGGCATGGTACTATATTGACAATATGTTTAACAGGACAACAGCCCAGACGCCTGCACATATAACAAGAGATAAAGAGCAGTTGTCAAACCATTTTGTACGTGAAATAGCGGAGCAGGAGATTTTCCCTAACAGGGAGTTGGTATATGGACAGTCATCATATATTCAAACTCTTGACCTCTCATATTACCCGACAGAAAGAGGCCCTTACAATATTGTTGCATCGGAGTTTGACAGTAACGGAAGGCTTACAAACCCAACCAAAAGATGGGGTGGTATTATGAGAAAACTTGAAACCACTGATTTTGAAGCCAATAACATTGAGTATCTGGAGTTTTGGCTTTTGGACCCGTTTGTATATAATGACGGAACAATGCAAGGTGGTGATTTGTACTTTGACTTTGGAAATATTTCAGAGGATATTCTGAAGGATGGTAGAAAATCATACGAGAACGGTCTTGGCTCAGATAATAATGTTATTGAGACTGAATGGGGAAAGGTTTCCACAAAACAATCAGTCAATTACTCCTTTGATTCATCGGAGAGCGTAAGAGCGGTACAGGATGTAGGTCTTAACGGCTTGTCAAGTAAAGAGGAGAAGGAGTATGGAAAGTATAAGCAGTTCTTGACTGAGTATATGTCAAATTTGAACCCTGATACATTGAAAAAGCAGCAGGCAGACCCTTTGTCTCCTATTAATGACCCTGCAGGTGATAATTTCCATCACTACAGAGGAGATGATTTTGATAGAGCGGAAATGTCTATCCTTAACCGATACAAACATTACAATGGCACAGAAGGGAACTCACCTGTACAGACAGGAGCGGCATATACAACTGCATCAACCAATTATCCTGATGTTGAGGATGTGAACCAGGATAACACAATGACTGATACAGAAAAGTATTTTGAATATAAAGTGCCTTTGAGACCTGGAAAAATGAACGTGGGTCAGAATTTTATTACCGATATTGTCACCACATCAGTCAGTCTGAAAAACGGTAAGACAGAGACGGTAAAATGGTATCAGTTCAAGATTCCACTTAGAGACAAATCAAAGCTGACAGCATACGGAGGTTTCAATAATTTCCGTTCAATAAGATTCATGCGTATTTTCCTTACCGACTTTTCAGAGGAGACTCACTTGCGTTTTGCTACAATGGAACTTGTTAAGGGAGAGTGGCGTTCGTATACTCAAGCGTTGGATGCTGAATACTACAATCCCAATGGTAATATTGAATCATCATCAGTAAGCATTGAAGAGAATGCGTCTAAGCAGCCTGTTAATTATGTTATGCCACCAGGTGTGACAAGAGAGGTTGACCCAAGCCAGCAGCAGGTTCGTCAGGAGAATGAACAGTCAATGACAATAAACGTTCAAAATCTGTATCCTAAGGATTCCAGAGCGGTATATAAAAAACTTGGCGGATATGACATGCGCCAATATGGCAGAATGCAAATGTTTGTGCATGCTGAGGCTAAGGAAGGTGACAGTAATCTGCAGGATAAGGATTTGTCTTTATTTGTCAGATTGGGCTCAGATTATAAGAACAACTATTATGAGTATGATGTTCCGCTTGATTTGACTGCTCCGGGAGTCTATTCAAACAATACAACTGCTGACAGAAAAGCGGTTTGGCCAGACAACAATAAAATAGATTTTCCACTCTCAATATTGACTGACCTTAAGAAAAAGCGTAATGCAGACAAGCAATCAACAGGCACATCTGTATCAAATTTGACGGAATATGCCGGAGTTGACCCTGAAAAACCTAACAACAGAATATCAATTAAGGGAAATCCAAGTCTTGGAGAGGTTGATGTGCTTATGGTAGGTATCAGAAATAATTCCCGTATCATACAATCCGCTGAAATTTGGGTAGATGAACTTACATTGACCGATATTGACCAGCATGGAGGTGTTGCCGCCCTTGCAAATGTTGATTTGGCTATTTCAGACTTTATTTCATTCAGTGCGGCAGGTAGGGTTGAAACTATAGGGTTCGGTCAAATAGAAGAGCAGATAGCAGAAAGAAGACAGGAAGATTATTATCAGTACAATATAAACGCAGGTATTGACCTTGGTAAGCTTTTCCCTGAGAAGGCAAATGTTGTTTTTCCTGTCAAAGTATCGCATTCAAATGAGATTGAGAATCCAAAGTATAATCCTTTAGACAAGGATATTCTGTTAAAGGATGCGTTGGCAATAGCGTCAGACAGGTCAATGCGTGATTCTATATTGATGCTTGCCCAAACAGTCAGAACAAACACCAGTCTGAGCATACCAAGCATTCATGTGGGTTATACAGGAAAGAACGGACCAAGACCTTGGGACCCTGCTTGTTTTACAATAGGAGGCTCATTCTCCCAAACTGAGTCAAGAGACCCTAATACAGTCAGGAATATTGACCAATATTGTAATGCGTATGGTACATACGAGTTTTCATGGACACCAAAACCTTGGGAGCCGTTTGGCAAGATAGAAAAACTTAAGAAATCCAGGAATTGGAAGTGGATATCTGATATCGGCATTAACTATGCACCTAAAAGATTCGCATACAAGACAGACTTTACAAGAACTTATTTTGAACAACAGGTAAGGGACTTCAACGGAGACTACAGGTCACTTGACCCTACATTCCAAAAAGACTTCATGTGGTCAAACAGTTTTGATATAGCATGGGATATAACTAAGAATATAAGGCTTACACTCACCACCAACAACGATTCCCGTATTACAGAAAATGAGGGAGGTGTAAACAAGTGGTTGTATCCTGACCAATATCAAGCATGGAAGGATTCAGTACGCAATAGTTTTGCACATCTTGGAACACCTATGAACTATAATCAAAGATTTACAGCAACATGGGCGGTTCCGTTCAACAGAATCAATTTCCTTAATTGGTTGTCCGGTAACTTGAAATATGACGGTTCCTATATTTGGGAATATGGAAATGAGACAATAGCCAATACTGCTGACAGTAAGGGTACTTGGGGTGTTGATGGTAGAGTGAATTTTGAAACTTTATATAACCACTCAAATTATGCCAAGGAGGTTAATAAGAAATTCAGCAGGAATGCACAGCAAAAGAAACAGCAGAAGCCAAGAACATACAAACAGAAGATTTCGTTTAAGAAAGGAGAGAAAGTACTAGTCCGTCACAGATTGAATACTCCTAAATTAATAGTTACGGCTTCCATTAATGGTGCTGAAGCAGAAGAAATCAGGTATAAGGTTATTGATAACAACACCATACAGATTAAGGCTAAGACAGATGGAGAAATGGCAATTGAAGTAACCACAGACTTGAGTGAGAATCAAGTGTTGGATGTGTTTGCCCGTATTGGTATGATGTTGCGTAATGTGTCATTCAATTATAGTCAGTCTGATGCAACAATTCTTCCTGGTTTCAAGCCAAGTGTAACATTCTTAGGACTTAATAACTTTAACGGTGCCACTGCTCCAGGATGGGATTTTGTATTTGGTGTACAAAATAATGATATCCTTGAAAGGGCAATAAAGAATGATTGGTTGGTTACAAACGGTTCTGTATATAATGCCGCTACAAAGAACCATAGTGAAACATTCAAGGCAACTGCCCTCATAGAGCCGTTTACAGGGTTTAAGATTAATGTGGCTGTTGACCGACAGTTTGTTACAAGTTCTGAAACGCAGTTCCAACTTCAAGTTCAGGATGGTCAGTATGTAACCTCAATAGGAGGTAACCTATCTCAGAGTTTTGTGGCAATAGGTACAGCCTTTGCCGGCATGTCAAAGACAGGGGCTCTTGAGTCATCATTGTTTGACAGGTTCTTAAGTTATAGAAATCAGATACAGGGAAGACTGAACAGCAAGTACGGATTGAGTGGAGCAGACGGTTTCGGGCAGAATACTGACGATGTGCTTATTCCTGCATTTATCGCCGCATACGGAGGTAGAGATGTGAATAATGTCAGCTTATCAACCATACCAAAGTTTTGGACATTCCTACCTAACTGGCAGGTTACATTTGACGGACTTAACCGTATTCCTTGGGTAAAGGAGCATTTCCGCAGCATAAACCTTACTCATGCGTATAACTGTAAGTATCAAATAGGTTCATTTACATCTGACCAATCATATGATCCTATTGACGGAGACGATTTTGGAAAGGTTAAGAATGTGCAGACAGGAGGATATACCTATACAAGCAGATTTACTGTCAATGCTGTCACTATATCAGAGCAGTTCAGTCCGTTGATAGGGGTTGACATTAATATGAAAAATTCACTGTCCGCCAAATTTGAGTGGAGAAAAGGCAGGTCGTTAGGTTTGAATCTGTCAAGCAATCAGATAGTTGAATCATGGAATAATGAGTATGTGGTTGGAGTGGGATATAAATTCGCTGACTTGTCATTTACAATGAAGCAGAAGCAGAAACAGAAAAAGGTGAAGAATGACCTGAATCTTAGGGCAGACTTCTCATTGAAAGATGTTGAGACCATAGTCAGAAAAATAGAACTTGCCCAATCTCAGGCAACTGCTGGCGATATGGTGATTGCATTCAAATTCTCAGCTGATTACGTATTCAGTGAAAGGTTGAGTTTCAGATTGTATTATGACATGCAATTGAGAAATCCGTTGGTTTCAACTTCATATCCTACCGCAACTCACGATGTAGGTATCGCTGCAAAGGTTATATTAACAAGATAATATGCTAAAAACTCTTGATTTTTACATAATAAAAAAGGTGCTTGGGGCATACATACTTTCAATGCTTATGATTATAAGCATTGCCATTGTCATTGATATAACTGAAAAGATGGATGATTTTTATAATGAAAACCTCTCATTCGGATATGTTGTAACTGAATACTATATCCACTTTGTGCCATATTATGTCAATTTGTTCAGTCCGTTGTTCACCTTTATATCTGTAATTTTCATTACTTCAAAACTTGCTTACAATACAGAAATAATTGCAATGCTTGCAGGGGGGATTTCCTTTATAAGAATAATAGTTCCGTATATGGTTTCCGCTGCAATAATCGCTTTATTTACATTCTTTATTGGTGGTTGGGTGATTCCTCCAGGCAATGAGCATAGACTGAATTTTGAGTCAAAACATATTGACCATATACCTATTGCCTCTTCATTGCAGAACGTTCAAATGATGACCGCTCCTGGTGAAATCATATATATGGAACGATATGATATGACAGACAGTATAGGCTATAGATTCTCTCTTGACAGGTTTGAATCTAAAATGCTGAAAACTCGCGTGATTGCAAGAACGGTCAAGTACAATTCTGATAGTACATGGACTTTGAAAAATTACTTGAGGCGTGATTTTATTGGTATGAGGGAGTCTGCTGAAAGGGGTGAGGAGTTGACACTACATATAGATATGACCCCTTCTGATTTCTTTATTGCAAAAAATCATCAAGAGAGATTGACGAATCCTGAATTAAGGCATTATATCAAACATCAGGAAGAGAGGGGAAGAGCAGGGCTCAATGTATATAAATTGGAATATCAGAAACGTTTTGCAGGTCCTTTCGGATCTTTCATCCTTGCCTTTATAGGTGTGTGCGTTGCTTCCAGAAAGGTTAGAGGTGGTACGGGTCTGCACATGTTCATAGGTCTTGCCATGAGTGTGGTTTATATTCTTTGCACACTGCTGTCATCTATTATGACAGCACAGGCAGGTATTAATCCAATTCTTGCAATTTGGTTACCTGCCCTTATATTTGCCTGCATAGGAGGCGTGCTGTATTTTAAGGCTCAAAAATAGATTATTTGCCTCTTAATGAAAGCGGAGTGTCAAA
Organism: Candidatus Enterocola sp.; assembly: GCA_045643245.1. Lineage (GTDB taxonomy): Bacteria > Bacteroidota > Bacteroidia > Bacteroidales > Paludibacteraceae > Enterocola. The sequence goes on along the minus strand of JAZUKL010000005.1, from coordinate 54,960 downwards.
ATCTTTGAACTCCTCATCGGTTGATTTTGTATTTACATCAGTAACATCCAAACCGTTTGCCCAATTGTCAAAAGGAATCACTTCAGGCTCTTTTATTGCTGTCGCCTGTTCTGTTTTCGGCTCTTCAGGAGTAATCTCCTTTGGAGATGATTCTTTATAGTATTCTTTATAAAGAGCCTCATAATCATCCATATCTGTAAAGTCAAATCCTGTTGCAATAAGTGTGATTTTTATAGATGATTCCAAATTATTGTCGTATGTGCCACCCCAAATAAACTCCTCATCCAAATCCTTGTTTATGGTCTCTACAAATTCAGAAATCTCTCCCATTTCCTTCATTGTAATTTTGTGTTCCTCTGATGTATAGACATACATAAGAATTCTGGTTGCACTTCTTATATCCTTACTTTTAAGCAGAGGAGTGGAAAGTGCTTCATCAATTGCCTGCTTAACCCTGTCTTCTCCGTCTCCCATGCCTGTATTCATTATTGCAACTCCACTGTCCTTCATTATGGTGTAAACATCAGCAAAGTCAATGTTAATTATACTTCCTTTCATTGTAATCATCTCCGCTATGCTTTTTGCTGATTCAGAAAGCACTTCATTGGCTTTGTAAAATGCTGCATCAAGAGTCATGTCAGTATATAGGGAAATCATTTTCTCATTGTTTATTACAAGCAAAGAGTCAACATATTTCTTCATTTCAACAACTCCTGCTATTGCTTTTTTTATTCTGTTTCCCATTTCCAGCTTGAAAGGAATGGTTACTATTCCTATGGTAAGAATGCCCATTTCCTTTGCAATTCTTGCAATTACAGGAGCGGCGCCGGTGCCGGTTCCACCACCCATACCGGCTGTTATGAACACCATTTTCGTGCCGTCACTTAGCAGGTCTCTTATCTCCTCTTCGCTCTCTTTTGCCGCAGCCTCACCCTTTTCGGGTTTTGCACCGCAACCAAGTCCTTCTGTAAGAACTTTGCCTATTTGTATTCTGGTTGGTATGGGAGAACTGTTTAAGTCTTGAATATCGGCATTGCATATGGCAAATGATACATTGTGTATTCCTTCATTATACATGTAGTTTACGGCATTGCCACCGCCACCGCCTACACCAATGACTTTAATCACTTTGTTTATTTCTGTTGGAATTTGAATAGGTAACATAATTTTTATTGTTTTTTAGTTGGAAATTTTTCTGATTCGTTGTCGCTTGTGTCAAACAGTTCAACTGTTTTGGCGGTACTTCTTTTAATGATTGAGTTCATTCTGTCAAGCATCCCCTGTTTCTTTTCATCACATGGTCTTGTTGCAAATGCCAATAATGCAACCAGCGATGCGTACTCAAACTTTTGAAGCCTGTCTGCAAATTCTCCCAAGATATCGTCATCTTTCAGTTTTGTACATCTTGCCGTCAGTCCTGTACGTTTTAGCAGATATTTTTCAATTTGTTGCAGGTTTGCTCCACCGCCACTTACAATAATTGTTCTGCTTCTGTTGGAGTGCCATTGGTTTTTACCCATGTAACTCAGTGTGTATGAGAATATTTCATTTATTCTGTCAGATATTTTTGCTGTAAGTTCACTTATGCGGACTTGTTTTCCTCCACCCAAGTCAATAAGTTTGTCTGCCTCTTCTAAAGGAATGGCTCTGGCAAAAGTCATTTTAAGTCTGTCTGCAAGTGCTTGTCCATAATTGAAAATTGCCATCAGGTCAGTGGAAATATGATTGCTTCCGCCAGGAATCAATCCCTCCTGTTTAACAGTTCCTCCATCAATATATGTATATGAGGTTGCCGTGTGCCCAAAATCAATAAGCATACAACCTATTTCCTTTTCTTCAGGGGTGGCAAACTTGTCAGCCAAAAGTTGCATGGAACTGACTGAAGGGAACAGCAGTTCTGTCTTTTTAAGTTTTGAGGCAAGTTTTTCTGCCGATGTTACATCTTTCAGCATACCTTTCCATAGCACGTAACAATAGTTTATTGCCTTTACAGGAGCATTGGTTGATAACCTTTTCAGTATTCTGCTTATTTGAAAGGCAACATCGTCAATACAGGAAGGGTTCAACATTCCTTTAGCAACACATTTGTTCTCAGTGGGCTCCTCTTCCAGTTTGATAACTTCAATTTTATCTCCTGTCTTTTTTGCAAGTGCGCCGGCAATTTTGTTGCTTCCCAAATCAATTGCTGCAATGTAGTAAGATTGTTCCATATATTGTGCTTAGTGTTTGTTGCTCTTTTTACAATAAATCAGATTATTGTATCTTAAATCCAATTGAGAATATACATTGCTCCAAGCAAAATTCTGATATTGGTCATACCATAGTTTTGCATCGTCAAGTTTATCTTTGTAGGTATCAAGGCTATTTAGTATTATTTTTTCAACTCCTATTTTTGTTATCAACTCAATATCGCCGTTTTTTGTGAAATTAATTTGTCCTATATGGTTGCCCCAAAATTTGTCATTATGCAGATACATAACAAAGTCATATACTTTACCACAAGCCTGATTCTCAGTTATATATCCTGTTACAAGAGGTAGCATTGCCGCAAATGTCGAGTTTGCCTTGAGAGTGTGACGGTCACTGTCAACATAGTAACTTTTACCAGTTGAAACAACTCTGTACATTGGAATTTTTTGACTGACATCTATTACTATTGTCTTACCGTCAGCCATATAACATTCAGCGTTACGTACAACATTTATCCTGCTTACATGTTTTTCAATGACATCTAATGTTCTGCTGTCTATTTTCTTTCCAATGGGGTAAAGTCCTTTTCTCTTTATAAATGTAAGAATATCATCTTCACAAATGAAATTGTATTTGTCATAATCCAAAACATTAATCTTAATTTCAGTACATATCATATCCTTATGCCACTTTTTTGCCATTACACCGGCAAATACGGCATACCCTGCAAGTACTGTAATAAGTAGTACTATGCCTGTAATCTTCAGTATGTACAATACTTTGTTCATTTATACTTTTTTAGTTCATCTTCTATTTTGCCGTAAAGTGTACAGATATCTCCCGCTCCCATTGTTACAAATATATCAAAAGTCTGTTTTCTCATGGTTTCAATGAGTTCCTCTTTTTTACACATAACCTTGTTTGTGCTTTTAAGTTCTTTTAGAATAATTTCAGAGGTTACTCCTGGTATTGGTTTTTCACGTGCAGGGTAAATTTCGGTCAATATTACAGTATCCGCTAATGAAAGGCTTTCAGCAAATTCAGTGGCAAAATTCCTTGTTCTGGTGTAAAGATGTGGCTGGAACACACAGCAAATCTTCTTGTCAGGATACAGTTGTTTCATTGATTTGAGTGTCGCCTTTATTTCAGCAGGGTGGTGTGCATAGTCATCTATATAGATGACCTTGTCATTTGCCATCCTTATTTCAAAGCGACGTTCAGTTCCCTTGAAACTCTTTACGGCATCTTGTATGCGTTTCTCGCTTACATTGTTGAACAATGCTATGGCAATGGCAGCCACTGCATTCTCCACATTGACAACGGTAGGCACACCAAGTTCAATGTCCTTAATTTTACCTTCAGGACCGTTGAAATCAAATATCAGTTTTCCTCCTCCTATTCTAATGTCAGAGGCATAGAAATCAGCGGAATTGTCATCAAGAGAGTAGGTGTAGACCTTAACACCTTCCACTGTGTCCGGAACCATTGCAATTCCTTTCTTCATAAGCAATATTCCGTCTTTTCTAATTAAGTGGGTGAACTGGCTGAATGCCTTTAGCATCTCTTCATGTGTGCCGTATATGTCAAGGTGGTCAGCATCTGTTGCTGTAACAACTGCCATATAAGGTTTCAAATGCAGAAAAGAACGGTCAAATTCATCGGCTTCCGCTACAACAAGGTCACTCTTGGGATTAACAACCAAATTGCTTTGGAAATTCTTGGAAATGCCACCTAAAAAGGCATTTGTTCCTGTACCTGATTCTTGCAGGATATGTGCAATAAGAGTGGACGTAGTGGTTTTTCCGTGGCTTCCTGCAACACAAATTGAGTTTTTCCCCTCTGTAAGTAGTCCAAGAGCCTCAGAACGCTTTAATAAATTAAAGCATCCGTTTTGGAAGAAAACAAATTCACTCATATCTTTTGGTATGGCAGGAGTGTAGATTACGGTAGTGTTTTCCTTATCCATATATTTCACAGGGATAAGACTGATGTTGTCATCATAATGAATCTCCATTCCTTCTGATTCCAATGCCTCTGTAAGCGGAGTTTTTGTAAGGTCATAACCGGCTACATTGTTTCCTTCCATCTTAAGGAAACGGGCAATGGCACTCATGCCAATACCTCCTATTCCTAAAAAGAAATAGTTTTTAGTCTTTTTTTTGCATTTTTGTTTTGTCTCTTTGGCTTTTGTTCCCGCATTAACACCAATCATCCTTAAAACTTCCGATGCTATGGTCATAGTGGCATCGGGTTTCGCAAGTTTTCTTATGTTTGCACTTAATTCATTTAACTTTGTGCTGTCTGACACAAGTTTAAGGGCTTCAATAGTTAATTTTTCAACTGCCTCATTGTCAGGTATAAGCACAGCCGCTCCTTTGGTTGAAAGTGCTAATGCGTTCTTTGTCTGATGGTCTTCAGCCACATTAGGTGACGGAACAAGAATGCAAGGTTTTCCAAGCAGACACAACTCCGATATGGAACTTGCCCCGGAACGTGATATGACCAAATCAGCAATGGAATATGCAATATCCATTCTTGCAACAAAGTCTGTGATTACAACATTGCTCAGGTCATAATCTTTTGTCTGTTCCTTTATTTTTTCAAAATAGAATTTTCCTGTCTGCCATATTACCTGTACGGAATCTTTGTATTCAGTTGTTATTTGTTTCAGCCCCGCCAAAATACTTTGGTTCACAGTTCTTGCTCCAAGACTACCGCCTATCACCAGAATAGTCTTTTTGTCTGATTTAAGTCCAAATTCCTTGTACCCCTTAGATATCTCATCTTGACTGATATTTAATAGTTGTGAGCGTACAGGATTGCCTGTAAGAGTTATTTTGTCAGCAGGGAAGAATCTCTCCATACCATCGTATGCTACGCATATTCTGGTGCATCTCTTGCTCAGTAACTTATTGGTAACGCCTGCGTAAGAGTTCTGCTCTTGCAATAATGTAGGGATTCCCATATTTTGGGCTTGCCATAAAACGGGACCGCTGGCATATCCGCCAACACCTATTACAGCATCGGGTTTGAAATCCTTTATTATTTTCTTTGCCATGCCAACACTCTTAATTGCATTGCAAATAACCATTATGTTTTTTGGAGTAAGGCTTCTATAAAGTCCATGAATAGGCAAACCTACAATCTTGTAACCTGCTGCGGGAACTTTTTCCATCTCCATTCTACCATTGGCTCCTACAAACAGAATTTCACAATCAGGAAGCAACTCTTTGAGAGCACCTGCAATACTTACGGCAGGGAATATATGTCCGCCTGTGCCACCACCACTGATAATAAATCTTTTAGGTATCATATTATTCTGTTTTTATATCTTCCTTTTTAGTTGATGCACTTATGTTAAGCACTATGCCAAGCATAATACATGTGGATACAATTGATGAACCGCCTCGGCTGATAAGTGGAAGCGGTTGACCTGTAACAGGTCCTATACCAACTGCCACACACATACTTATAAATGCTTGCATTACAATCATAAAGCAAAGTCCTACGGCAAGTAGTGCAGGGTATATGTATTCACATTTGTTCATAATTGAACCGCTTATAAACAATATTGCAAGGTAAGCGGATAGTGTGACAATAAGACCAAGCCAACCTGACTCTTCAATAAGAATGGCAAAAATGAAATCTGAAAATGCCAATGGCAGGTAGTCTCTTTGTATACTGTTGCCAGGTCCTGACGGCACCCTTCCGTTTGCTATTGCAATTTTGCCGTGCATACGCTGACGGTTAATATCGTTGATTTCATAGACTTTCTTGTCCTCAGGAGTTGTAAGTTCCTCCAAACTTCGTTCAATTCTACCTTTGATAGATGACATGTGACCCGGTAGTTTTTCATTGTACTCCTGTGGTAAATTCAGCAGCAGTACAAGCACAAGACCAACTACTGCAAACGCCACTCCTGTAAGTCCCAACATACGCTTCCAACTCATACGTCCGATAATCATCATGGCAAATGTAAGTATACAAAGCATTATTGCGGTAGAAAAGTTCTGTATGGCAATTGGGATACATGTTATGCCAACTACGGCAAGTGTAATCCAAAAGTATTTTTTTTCATTTTTCAGTCTCTCTTCATTTGTAATGTTGTCATTGGTGTAGTTTGTTTGGTAAATTGTCAGAATATCAGCCAAAAACATTATTGTAAACAGTTTTGCAAATTCCTGTGGCTGAATGTCAAAACCTGCAATTCTCAATGCTCTTGTTCCTCCGTTCAGCGTAACACCTGCCCCAATGAAAGGCAACAGAATCAGCAATATTATGGTTAGAGGAAGAAATACTATATAGAGTTTCCTAAGGTATCTGTAAGGAATCCTGCTCATAATAAGCAGTATGATTACGCCAAGAGCCAAATGCTTTACATGTCCGAAGAACGGGTCCAGATAGTTGGTGTATTTGTATGCAACAGAGCTTATGGCACTGAACATCAATATACATGATATAAGTATAAGTAGTGCTATCACACCCCAAAGTGCCGGACTTCCTTTGAATATGCCTTTGAAAAACTCTCTCATATTGTTGTTATTCTACAAATTCCTTACCGCTTCTTTGAACATTTCACCTCTGTGCTCATAATTGTTGAACAAGTCAAAACTTGCACAACATGGTGACAGTAAAACAGTATCCCCGTCCTTAGCCGCCTTATAGCATTCCTGTATTGCGGCATCCATTGAGTCAACGCTTACATACGGTTTTACTCCTGCAAAAAAGTCAATCAGTTTTTTATTGTCCTTGCCCATAAATACAAGTGAACGTACTTTCTCCTTAACAAGAGGAAGTATTTCATTGTAGTCATTACCTTTATCTTTACCGCCAAGTATCAAAACCACAGGTGTTCGCATGCTTTCAAGTGCGTACCAGCATGAATTTACATTTGTGGCTTTGGAGTCATTTACATATAGGACCCCTTTGACTTTTGCAACAGGTTCAAGCCTGTGCTCAACACCTTTGAAGTCCATAAGGGCTTCTCGGATTGTGTCATTTTTTATGTACAATGCACTTGCTGACAATGCCGCTGCCATTGAATTGTAAATGTTATGTGTACCATTTAATGACAGGTCATCCACATCAATGCGTAGGAAACTGTTTTCATCCTCAAGTGTAAACTTGCCGTCTTCAATATACGCATTGGCTCCATTCCCTTTTTTTAGTGAAAATGGTTTGCGTTTTGCTTCGCTGACTATTGAACTTAAATTCTGACGTATAACCTCATCATCATTCCAGTAGATGAACACATCATCTTTTGTTTGGTTCTGTGTTATGCGGAATTTTGCATTTACATAGTTCTGGAACTTATATTCATAGCGGTCAAGATGGTCAGGTGTAATGTTTAGCAGCACTGCTATGTCAGCCTTGAAATCATACATATTGTCAAGTTGGAAACTGCTTAACTCAATTACATAATAGTCAAAGTTGTTTTCTGCAACCTGAAGAGCAAAACTCTTGCCTACGTTGCCTGCAAGACCAACGTTAAGTCCTGCCTTTTTAAGCATGTGATAAGTAAGCATGGTGGTTGTTGTCTTGCCGTTACTACCTGTTATGCACACTGTTTTTGCTTTGTTATACCTTCCGGCAAACTCTATCTCTGAAATTATAGGTTTGCCAAGGGCTTGTAACTTTTGGATAAGAGGGGCAGAGGTTGGAATGCCAGGACTTTTTATTATTTCATCGGCTTTAAGTATTCTCTCCTCTGAGTGTCCGCATTCCTCCCATTCAATAGCGTATTTGTCAAGCAAATCTTTGTATTTTTGCTTGATTTTGCCTGAATCGGAAAGGAATACTTCAAATCCTTTTACTTTTGCAAGTACGGCTGCTCCTGCACCGCTCTCGCCACCGCCTAAGACTACAATTTTATTCATTTGTTTATTATAGTTTTATTATAGTTGACAGTTGATAGTTGACAGTTGACAGTGATAATTGTCCACTGTCCATTGTCCACTGTCCACTGTCCACTGTCCACTAATTGAGTTCATAGAAATAGTTCCTTTTATCTAATCTTTAATGTAATTATCACTGTCAATACTGCAAGGAAAATTCCTACAATCCAAAATCTTGTTACAATTTTTGGTTCAGGGATACCTTTTTTCTGATAATGGTGGTGTAGGGGAGACATAAGCAATATACGCCTGCCTTCACCATACTTTTTCTTTGTGTATTTGAAATATGACACCTGCAACATAACAGATAAATCTTCAACAAGGAATATGCCACAAAGAATAGGCAATAATAACTCTTTGTGTATTATTATGCTGAAGACAGCAATAATGCCTCCAATGGTAAGACTTCCTGTATCGCCCATAAACACTTGTGCAGGGAATGAATTGTACCACAGAAAACCAACCATTGCACCCATAAATGCCGCTGCAAATACAACCAGCTCATCACTGCCAGGTACAAACATTATGTTAAGATATTGGGCAAATGCAATGTTGCTGGAGACGTATGCCAATATGGCAAGAGCCATTCCTATTATTGCCGATGAACCTGCCGCAAGTCCATCAAGTCCGTCAGTAAGGTTTGCCCCGTTAGATGTTGCTGTAATAATGAATACAGTAACAATTACAAACAGAATCCAAGCGGCTTGTTGTTGGTGTTCTCCGCAGAATGCAACTATGTCTGCATAATCAAGGTTGTTCCCTTTTACAAACGGAATGGTGGTTTTTGTTGATTTTGACATGCCTTCATCATTGATGTTCCACAATTTTGATGTCTGCTGATTCTTTATTGATGAAACCTGCTCTGTAGTCAAGTTTCCCGGCTTTTCAATGATAACCGCTTCAGGACTTAAGAATAGTGTGAATCCCACTATCAGACCAAGCCCTATCTGCCCAACAATTTTTGCCTTGCCTGACATTCCCTCCTTGTTCTTTTTGAACACTTTTATATAGTCGTCAGTAAAACCTAACGCTCCAAGCCATGCAGTGGTTATAAGCATTAGAAGCAGGTATATGTTCCTTAATCTTCCAAATAGCAGACAAGGTATGAGAATGGCAAAAATAATTATTATGCCACCCATTGTAGGAGTTCCCTTTTTGCTCATTTGACCTTCCAATCCAAGGTCTCTGATGCTCTCTCCAATCTGCTTCTTTTGCAGATATTTAATAATGTGCTTACCTATCACCATTGATATGATGATTGATGTGATGAATGTCAATGGGGCACGGAATGATACGTATGTAAACAATCCCGCACCTGGTAACTCATTTAATAGGTCTCTGAATAGATAGTAAAACATAATGTATATTTCTCATTTTATAAACTCTTCTGAATCATTAAAATGGTGCTTTACACCGTTAATCTCTTGATATGTTTCATGCCCTTTACCGGCAATAAGAATAATGTCATTGGTTGCAGCCATTTTGCGTGCTGTCTTTATTGCTTGTGCCCTGTTTTCAATTACAAGCACTTTGTCCATCTCCTTTTTATCTACACCTGCTATCATATCATTCAGAATATCAGCAGGATTCTCATTCCTTGGATTGTCTGATGTAAGTATGACTGTGTTACTGCCCTTTACGGCGATGCCGGCCATTTGCGGACGCTTGCCTTTATCTCTGTTTCCACCGCAACCTACAACAGTTATCAGGTTTCCGTATCGTTTGTTCCCAAGTCTTATCTCATTAATTGTGTTTATTACATTTTCAAGGGCATCAGGGGTATGGGCATAGTCAATTATTGCATTTTTGCCGTCAGCACTGCTCACTTTTTGGAATCTGCCTGTTACTGGTGCAAGAGCACTAAGTGTAATCAGAATATCCTGAGGCTTAACCTGTAACAGGTATGCCGCGCCAAACACCGCTGTCAGATTGGCAGCGTTAAATCTGCCTGTAAAGTTCAAGAAAGCCTCAATGTTGTTTATTTTCAGTTGCATTCCCTCAAATCCCAACTCAATAATGTTGCATTTGAAATCAGCAAGGGTAGTGGTGCTGTAGGTGTATTTGTTAGCCTTAGTGTTCTGCAACATAACCTTACCGTTTTTGTCGTCCAAATTTGTGAGAGCAAAGGCGGTGGAAGGCAGATTGTCAAAGAACTTCTTTTTGGCTTTAAGGTAGCCGTCCATTGTCTTGTGATAGTCAAGATGGTCTCTTGTAAGGTTTGTAAAAATGCCTCCGTCAAATCTTAACCCTGCAATTCGGTTTTGGTCAATGGCATGACTGCTGACTTCCATAAACACTCTTGAACATCCTCTTTCTGCCATTTTTGCCATAAGACAATTTAGTTCAATGGGGTCCGGTGTGGTGTGTGTGCTTGGAAACTCCTCATCATCAACCATATTGCAGACGGTTGACAACAATCCTGTTTTGTAACCGCGTTTTTTGAATAGTTTATATAACAAGGTTGCTATTGTTGTCTTTCCGTTTGTGCCGGTAACGCCTACAAGTATCATTTTGTCAGATGGCCTCCCGTAGTACGCTGATGCTACCTCGCCAAGTGCTATGGAACTGTCTTTGACAACAATATAGGTAACGTTTTTGTCAAGTTCCTGCGGCAGTGTGTTGCAAATTATTGCAACCGCCCCGTTCTCAATGGATTTGTCGATATACTCATTGCCGTCAACATTGGTTCCTTTTACTGCAATGAACAATGCACCAGGTACTGCTTTTCTTGAATCAAAGCATACCTCTTTTATGTCAATATCGGTGCTTCCTATAATTTTAAGCACTTCAATGTCTTCTATTAATTCTGAAAGTCTCATTATTCAAGTGTCAGTGTTATTCTTTTTACATTATTTGAGTCTGTGCCAGGTGCCACTGATTGTGAAGCCACTCTGCCCACTCCTCTAAGTTCAACTGCTATTCCCATGTTTTCAAGCAGATACAACGCCTCTCCTGCTGTCAGTTCCGTTAAATCAGGTATTACATTGTCATCAATGTTGTGAATCATTCTCTCCTGTTCCAACGCCTGTTCTGTTGAAATCACGTTCTCTACGCTGTCTTTTGCCCATGACGGCACTTCTCCGCCATTAAGTATATATGCCCTTTCTGCAATGTTTTTGAATACTTTTCCACACATTCCTCCTGCCGATGCCGCACCATGTGGCTCCCTGATATAAACAATGCATGAATACATTGGGTTGTCAGCCGGGAAATATCCGCAGAATGTTATCTGATGTCTGGTCTTACCCTCCGAGTTTTTGTTTCTGCCGTGCTCAAACACCTGTGATGTTCCTGTTTTTCCTGCAATTTTGAACAGTTTTGACTGTACTGCTTTGGCGGTTCCCTTTGAAACAACTCCTTCAAGTATCTTCTGCATCTGTCCTAATGCCTTGTCTCCGCAAATATGTTCATTGACAACGGTAGGCTCAATTTTTCTTACTGAATCAAGCGGTCCTCTTATCTCTGTTACAAACATAGGTTTCATCATTCTGCCACCGTTTGCAATGGCGTTATAGAACATCAGTGTATATATAGGTGGTACTATGACTTCATATCCTATTGACATCCAGGGCAGTGATGTTTTCCACCAATATTTGCTTCTGTAATCTTTGATTCTTACTTTTGCATGACCTGGAATTTCCAATTCAAGCGGAGCGTCAAGTTTGGTTTTGTGAATAAGGTCAATGAACCTTTGCGGGTTGTCCTTATAGTACTTGTCAATTAACAGTGAAACCCCAACATTTGATGATTGATACATGACCATAGGTACGTTGATAACCCCAAAACCGGGTCTGTGTCCTACAGTCCAATCCTTCATCTGTCTGCCATAAAATTCATGTATTCCGTTACCTGTATCAACAAGTGTGGTTGAATCTATTACTCCGTCATCAATGGCAACAAGGAATGACACTGTCTTGAATGTGGAACCTGGGTCCAGCTCATTCTTAACGGCAATGTTTGTGGCTTCAACATACTCTCCTTTGCTGTTTCTTGTAAGGTTTGCCATAGCCTTTATTTGACCTGTGGCAACCTCCATAAGTACTGCACAACCATATTCCGCTCCGTCTCTTTTAAGTTCAGCCATCAACTCTCTCTCTGTGGTTTCTTGCAGTTTTATGTTTATGGTGGATACTATGTTCTTTCCGTCTTGTGCCGGTTGTAGAATAATGTTAGTTCTTGCACCTGCCATTTTTGATGTTCTCTTAAGGCCATCTGTACCACGCAAATCTTTGTCATAGTACATTTCAAGTCCGTTCTTGCCACCTTTTTCCTCTATTCCATAGATGTCTCCTATGGTTCTTTTTGCAAGTATGCCGAATGCGTTTGCCCTGACAACTCTAATCTTTGTGGTGAATCCGCCTTGTATGGCACCTCTACGCAGAATGGGGAATCTTGAAATCTCTTTGTAATCGGTATAGTTTACAGCCTTTGGATAGATTCTGTATTCGCTTAGTTTCTGTTTGTATGCTCTCTTTAAGTCTCTGCTGTACTCTGCTGCGGTTCTGTCTTTTAATTTGGCAGACAGTGCCATAGCAAGTGAGTCAACATTCTCTTCAAAAAAAGTTTTCCCTGTCTTTTTGTTCTTAACCCTAAATGATTCAACCCTCATGTCCAAATACAGATAGTATGTTGGCATTGAACTTGCCATAAGACTTCCGTCATCGGCAAGAATGTTTCCACGACGTGCCTTTATGGTATCGGGGGTGGATGTTAAGCCAACATTCTGCAGGGCAACAAGTTTGTCGTGCTCAAAATACTGTATGTTTATGACTTGTGCCACAACAAGAGCCGCAATTGCCACCATAATTGAGATAATAATGCCAAAGCGTAGAAGCATGGATGTCTTCATGTCATCGCTCTTTACAATGAGTATCACCAATGTGACAATCACTGTAAGAAGTAATACGCCTATGACAAGTGCTGTAGTGGTCATTTTTTTCTATATACTTTATAAGGTGGCATCTTAGGATTTTCCAGATTAAGACCTTTACTATCAACAAGATTCTCTATTTTTTCCTGTAGCCCGGCTCTCAATAATTCAGTTTCCATTATGGTGGAAACATATTTGGCATCAGTCAACTCCTTGTTCAGTTGGTCTATGCGTTTCAGCATTTTCTCACACATCATTCTGTTGTTCATATAGATGAATGTGCATACCACAATAAGGAATATCAGTTTAGCCTGCTTTAGTACAAATTCCTTAATCAGTTTGCCGTTTGTAACATCTTTGGAGATTGATTTCACCTCTTTTACAATAGCACTGTCAGATATGTTGGTAAACAAATTCATATTATAGTTTTTCCGCTATTCTTAGTTTTGCACTTCTTGACCTTGGGTTTTTGGTTTGTTCCTCAATGTCAGGTACAATCACTTTCCCTATCTGTTTGAATGGAGAATTGGTGTTGCCATAGAAATCAGCCTCTATTTTTCCTTCAAAGTTACCGCTCTTAATATAGTTCTTTACTAGTCTGTCTTCAAGCGAGTGGTATGTAATTACAACCAATTTACCTCCTCTTCTCAAGCATTTTTCGCTACTTTTAAGCATTGTTTGCAACGCTCCCAATTCATCGTTGACCTCAATTCTAATGGCTTGAAATATCTTTGCAAGGTCTTTCTTCTTATCATATCCACAAAACTTATCAACAATTTTGCAAAAATTAAAGATTGTATCAATCTTTTTCAACCCTCTTTCTCTAACAACTTCCGATGCCAACTTTCTTGATTGCTGCAACTCTCCATAGTAGTAGAAGACATTTGCAAGTTTCTCTTCAGTATATGTGTTTAGAACCTGCTCAGCCGTCAGGCTTGAGTTTTGGTTCATTCTCATGTCAAGCGGACCGTCAAAACGGAAAGAGAATCCTCTTTCAGATTCATCAAAATGGTGAGATGATACCCCCAAATCTGCTAAAATGCCATCTAAGGGCAACAGATTATTATATTTTGCAAAGTTGTACAGGTATCTGAAGTTGCTTTGTGCAAATATGAATCTTGAATCATCGGGTATGTTTGCAACGGTGTCTTTGTCTTGGTCAAAACCAATCAGAATACCTTCTGTTCCAAGTCTCTCTAAGATAGCGCGAGAGTGTCCCCCTCCGCCAAATGTCAAGTCTGCATATTTACCGTTCTCTTTGATTGACAGAGCGTTGACACTTTGACTCAGTAGGACTGGAATATGGTATTCATCCGCCATCTTAAATATTATCTGTTGACATCATTTGTTCCAACTCTTTTGCAAAATCATCTGCTGAAGTGAAAGTCTCCTCAATTTTACCTGCAGGCCATATTTCAATGGTGGTGTCGCTGCCGACAAAACGGATATCTGACTTAATGCCTAAAGCATCAATGTAACGGCGTGGTATCAGCATTCTGCCGTTATCTTCAAGTTCAATTCTGTCTGCCTCAGATACAAATTGTCTGAATACTTGTGATTGGTTTCTGTTCCATCCGTTCAAACTGCGTCTGAGCGTGGCTATCATCTCATCCCAAGCACTCTCAGTATATAGGATAAGGCAGTTGCAGAATATGTCTTTTCTTAGTACAAATGTTTTGCAATCAGCAAGTTGCTTACGAAATTGGGCGGGCAAAAAGGCTCTTCCCTTTGCGTCAACTCTTGCATCAATATTTCCTATTAGAGATTGCATGTTTTTCAATTTGGGTGTAAAGATATGGAACAATTAGACACTTTGCAACTTTTTTAGACACAATTAGACACAAAAGTTATTAACAATTCTATAAGATTACTCCGTTTTGTAAATAAATTTGGTGTTTTATTCATTTATTTGTAATTTTGCAGATTATTATGGAAGAACTTATAAAACCGGTTGATAGGGAACTCATAATCAAGGAACTCACACCTGATAAATTTTTGAGATACACCAACAAGGGTGGCAATGAAATCTATGTCACCACTGCCGTGGAGTCTCCAAATGTCATGCGTGAGATTGCCAGACTGAGAGAGTGGTCGTATCGTTTGCCGGGTGGCGGGTCTGGAAAGTCTTCTGATACTGATGAGTTTGATGTCATGGAAAAACCGTACAGACAACTGTTTGTGTGGGACCCGCTTAACAAGGAGATTCTTGGAGGATACAGGTATATTGCCGGACCTGATGTTGTTCTTACTGATGGCGGACAGCCGTTTTTGGCAACTTCAGAAATATTCCGTTTCTCTGATAAATTCATAAAGGATTACCTGCCTGTTACACTTGAATTGGGTAGGTCCTTTGTTCATCCTGACTACCAGGCTACAAAGATGGGTGCAAAGAGCATTTACGCTCTTGATAATCTTTGGGACGGACTTGGTGCATTGACAGTTGTTCTCCCTGATGTCAAGTATCTGTTTGGAAAGGTTACCATATATCCTCAGTATAATGCACAGGCAAGGGATTTGATATTGGCGTTCATTAACAAGTATTTTAATGACCCTGATAACCTTATCAGTCCAACAGAACCGTTCTCTATTTCTATTTCACCTGAAATGGCGGACAATATCTTCAATTCCGCTGATTATAAGGAGAATTTCAAACTGCTTAATCACAAGGTTCGTGAATTGGGGGTGAATGTACCTCCGCTTGTCAATGCGTATATAGGTTTGTCTGCAAGTCTGCGTACATTTGGTGTATCGGTGTGTAAGTCTTTTGGAAATCTCATAGAATTTGGACTGTTGATACAACTTGATCAAGTGTATGAAGAAAAAAAGCAACGTCATATAGAAAGCTATTTGAAGGAGTTGGGAAACAGAAAATAGTACAATATTTTAGTTAAAAAGCACCATGTCATATGCAAGGTGCTTTTTTTATGCCATTTTATTTGATTTTTCAAGTGAAAATCATTATATTTGTACCCTTAATAGAGATATTATGAAAAATATGAAGAGAACACATATATTTTCCCTGATGATAGGAATGCTCTTATTCCTATTTCCTGTTGAATTATTTGCCGCTTATACTTTAGCAATATTTCCAACTTTGTCTCCGTCAAGTCCCAGATTCTTTGCGTTTGAAAGTGCGGGCTCAAATGTACCGGACGAAATGGTCGTGTATGCGTCAGTAACAGGAAATTGGGATGATTACAGCTATTATGTCGGTATTGATAACCAACCTGTGGAGAATGTCTCTGAAACCTTATTGCTTAACACTCTTGGAACTTGCCAAACGGGGCAGTTTTCAGTTAAGATATACGCTACCCACACATACGATAAGAATTTTTATCCTCACGATTTCAGGGAACTTGATGATGCCGTCTACACATACGGTGTGGCTTGTTGGATTGACCCATTGACAGAGGGTTGTGTTGCGGGAGACCCAAGCAGTGCGGGAAGTCATAAGTTTACAATAGGCAGTTCTACGCAGTTTGAATACGACTTTGATGTGTATGCCCCATACGCCACTTTCAAGATTCTGAAATCAGAGGATGGAAATCAGTGGGTGTGGGATGCGGGTCAAGTTGGGCATCCGTCTTCAAAAACGGTGTTAAAGGCGGGAGAAGGTGTCATAATAAATGATAACGGTGCGGGTGATTGCCGTCTAAATTTGCCTGGAATAAAACAGGGTGACGCTACGTCTTTGGAATTGTTGAAAAAAGACGCAGTATATACTTTAAACGCTTACTATGTTCCTACTCCTGTAATTAAGCAGATAGGAGACGGGTGTAATACACTCATATTCCGTATTGATTCTTACGATGCCGCCACATACGAACCTCATTTCAAATTAAATGGACAAGAGATAACATTTACAAGTAATCAGTATGAGGTTGTAAATCCCGAAAGAGGTGTGAATTATAAGTTGGAGGGCTACTTTAAATACACACTGTATGATTGGGAAGGTAATACGGCAAGCCTTACATCATCATTGCCGGCTCGTGTTGAAAAACCTGTTGTTTCAGCACCCGTTTCCGTTTGCAATGTTCCTGTCACATACACATTAGTGAATCCGGTAAATGAAATAAACTATGTTTGGAAATTAAATGATGCTCAGGTTACCCCTCAAGGGAATACATACACTTTGATCTCTCCTACATCAGGAGTGACGTACACAATGGTGGTTACCGCTTCTGACGGCTGTACAGGGCAAACTTCTGACCCTGTGTCAAGAGTGTATAAGGCATCGCCTGAAACTCCTACATTAAAAAGTCAGTTCTCCTGTGGCACCGTTCCGCAATTCACTATAACAAACTATGTTGCAGGAAACACATACAGTTGGTATGTAAATGACGCTGTCGTTTCAGTATCGGGCGATACATACACAGTGGAAGAATCCAAACTTGAAAATAAAAAAGAATATACGGTAAAGGTTACTGCATCTAAAGATGGTTGCGACTCTCAGACAGGTGAAGCCGTTAACACATACATCAAAATACCTGAAAAACCTGAGATAACCACAAATGACGGCTGCGGTGAGGCTGTAATATTTACACTGTCATCGCCAGACCCTTATTCCACATATTCATGGAATTTGGACGGAACCCCCGTATCACCTACTGGTAACGCATATAAAGTTGCAAATCCTGTTGACGGACAAACATATACCATAAATGTGGTGGCAACAACCTCAACAGAAGACACTCACTCCTGTAAATCCGCAACAGAGACCAAGTCTCAGAAATATTTGGTTTCTCCAAAAGAGCCAGACGTAACCTCTTATAGTGCGTGTGCTACACCAGGAACAAAAGCGTGGACATCTTTGGTTACAAAGGATGAGGGTATGACCTTGGTATGGTTTGAAAGTCAAGGCTCTGATGTGGAGATACCAACACCTGCAAGCTTTAATACAGCGGAGGTTGGTGTCAAATCATATTGGGTGGCACAAAAGACAACATCGGAGTGCTATAGTCCAAAGGTTGAGGTAAAGGTAAACGTAATTGCCTTGCCAGCGTATCCAATTGTGTCTTCATACGCAGAATGCCCTGTTATAGGAACAAAGAATTGGAGTTCATTAGTGTCCGCTACAGGTACTGTGAAATGGTATGCTACAGAAACTTCAACCACCCCAATACAGGTAACCACATTTGATACCAATGCACCGCAGTCATCATCATATTGGGTGTCTCAAACATCTGCTGACGGTTGTGAAAGTGCAAAGGTGGAGGTTACGGCTGTTGTCTATCAGAACCCACAGGCACCTAAAGTCAATAATTATAAAGAGTGTCAAAAGGTAGGTTACGGCAAATGGGCTGATTTGGTTACAGCAACGGGTGAACTACGTTGGTATGAAACAGAAACTTCAACTACAGCAACACCGTCAGTGCCTGATTTTGATATGTCTGTACCTGGTGAGAAGTCTTACTGGGTTGCACAACTCTCAGACAAGGGGTGCGAGAGTAAAAGAGTTGAGGTTAAAGTAGATATACGTAGAACACCTTCCGTTTATGCTGGACCTGACCAAAAAATATGCTCTGGCTCCACAGTTCAGTTAGGAGAAAGCGTTATACCTTCCTCAGAAATCTCTTATTCTTGGGAACCTGCAAATCTGCTTGAGGATCCAACCATACCAAATCCTGTTACTAGACCGCTTTCTGCTACCGTTACATTTACTGTAACTGCATATAATACATCTTTAACCACTTGTAATGCAACATCATCAGTTACTGTAACGGTTGTTGAAAAACCAATAGTTGAGCTTGTTAAGGACTTGGTTTCTATATGTACAGGCGGCTCGGCAACATTTGAGAACATTGTCAATGAGAGTGATGTTACATATTCATGGACTCCTGTCGATTCAATTCAAGGTTCGGCTGTATCATATAAAATAACCACAAAACCTTTGAGAACCGACAATGTCTTCACATTGCATGCATCAAGAAAATTGTCTGATACTGAAAGGTGTGAGTCAGAAATTAATGCTACAGCAAAAATTATTCCTTCTCCGGTTGCATTTGCAGGTGAGGATGCTAAGGTTTGTTATGGAGGTACACACGTATTGGGTACAGCAAGCGAGTTAGGTGTGGATTATGTATGGACTCCTGCTGACAAAGTTGATAATCCAAACATATCACAGCCTACTACTGTTCCTATTACGGAGGACTTGAATTTTACAGTAAGGGCTACGCTGCACGATGAACCATTCTGTTCAAGCACCGATGCTGTTAAAATTTCAAAGGTGGATTATCCTATACAGTATGAGGTGTCCGGTGATAATAATTATTGTAAAGGACACCCTACTGATGCTATGATAGTTGCATTGTCAAGTTCTGAGCATAATGTAGAGTACGCTTTGTTGCGTAATGGAGTTCAAGTGGTTGATTATATTCAAGGTACAGGGGCAAAAATGCAATGGTATGATAACCCTGCAGGTGTATATACTGTAAAAGCAAGGGTGATAGGTACTGAATGTGAGAAAGATATGCTTGGCAAGGCAACCATTATTGAAAGAGAGGCACCTACTGCTAAGATTAACATAATGGGTGATGTGGCTTGCCCTGGTGAGGAGGCTATAATACAGGTGGTGTTTAAGGGTGAGGCTCCTTTTGATTTTGTGATTTCAGAGAATGGAGTCAGTAGAAATGAACATACAGATACCAATACGTTTGAATACGCTATTACTCCTATGAGTTCTGTGGTAATTAAGATAGAGCGTATTACTGATACATATTGCACCAACTACTTTACTACGGGAGGTAAACCTGAACTTGATTTGGATTTGGAATCAGTGGCTGATTTCAAAATACATTCATCACAGCCGCATAACGCCATCTGCCCTGGAGAATCAGTTACATTGTCAATTGACTATGCAGGTGGAACAGCAATATACAAGTGGAGTACCGGTGCTATGAATGTACCTAGTATAACAGTTCAGCCGTTTACAACCACTAAATATTCTTTATATGCAGAGACAGAGACAGGCTGTGTGATAGAGGATAGTGTAACTGTTAAAGTTGTCTCAGAAGAGCCTATAGTCATTTCCGGGTTAAAGGAGTCTATGAACTACTGCAATAGTGAGGAGGCTATAGTCTCCGCCACACCTGAGGGCGGTATGTTCTCAACTGTGCCGACAGAAGTGCTTCAAGGTACAAACAGACTTGATTTCTCCAAGGTTAAGACAACATCAACTGTTGAACTTAAATACACTTACGGACTTGAACATTGCTCATTTGACACAACTGTTGTGTTGTATGTCAGTGCGGTTCTCAATGAGGTGGATTGGATGGTAGTTCCGGAGTTCGGACCTCCTTATCAACCCTCTTATTCATATTGCCTGCCAAATGTTGATGACCAGGATAAGATGCTTCATCTACAAGGCTATCCACAACAGAAGAACGGACAATGGGAGGTGCGTGCGGAGGAGCCTGCGGCAGTGGCTAAAATTACAATAACAGATCCCAATAGGGCTCAGGCTGATTTCTCAGATTATTCAGCAGGAACTTATTGGGTTACATACCATATAACTGATGAGTTTGGCTGTGATGCCAGAAAGACAAAGCAAATTTCTGTAAAAGTTGATAATCAGGAACTTGTTGATATGAAAGGGTTCTATTATGACCCTCAACAGACACTCTGCTCCAAGTCAGAAAGTGCAGAGATAAGGGCAGACAACGTATCTGGTGTATTCTCTATGTCACCAGCATCATCAATAATTACTCAGCACGACGGAAGAGTTTGGTTTAAGCCTAATATGTATGAACAAGGGTCACATCAGGCTATTTATACTATAATGGATGAAAAGGGTTGCCCTCATAAATATTCAGCTCCATTTACAATCAAGGCGCCAGTAAATATAAAGCCATTCGGACTTAAGCCAAGTTATTGTGATTATGATGAGGACGTACCTCTTACAATTGAGTCAGATACCCCGACAGAGGGTATAGTGAATATCTATAAATGTAAGAACGGAACAAGTTGTTCTTCTGATGCTGATTGGGAATTGGTTGAAGCGGTTGCTCCTTCTACAACACCTGTTTATTTCCGTCCTACTTGGGGAGAAGGACACTATAAGATAGTGTATGACTATCAGGACGGAGTCTGTGATTGGTCATATTCAGAAACTACAGATGTGTATGCCCCAACACCTGTTGACATGCATCTGAAGTCAGATTACTGCCGCTCTGCTACGCCACTTAAACTTGCTGCCACTCCGTTTGGCGGACACTATTGGACAGATGCCCCTGAGGGCTCTTTGATTAACACCACATTCTACACTGATAAGGCAGGGTTGGGAGTTTATAAAATAGGTTATGAGGTTAAGAATGAGTATGGTTGTGTATCATCTGATTCAACACAGATTCAAGTTCGTGGTACAGACAATCTTGCCATATTTGATTTGGAACCTGTATATTGCAGTCCTGAGGGTGAGGTAACAATATTCGGATTCCCTACCGAAGAGGGAGAAGGCTGGTTTACAGGTCCTTCATTCCTGACCATAGACCCTGTAAGAGAGGGCTATGCCACAATGGATTTGACAAAGGGAGATTTCCATACATCATACAATGTTACCTATCATTATCAAATTGAGTATCAATTAAAGACAGGTGAGACAGAACAGTGTGAGTCAACCCTTACAAATCAGTTTAGAATACTTAATGAGGCATCTGATTTTGGTGGCTATGAACACTTGTCATATATATGCGGAGATAGAGATTATGTAATTCTGCAGGCAAATCATACAGATAATACAGACTTCATTTTCAGTGAAAATGATTCTCCTGCATTTAGGGATAATCATGATGGTACCGCTGTTATCTATCCAAAACAATTGGATAAAGGAATGTATTCAGTTACAATGAAGCATTACTTAGTTGAGGACGGCGATACAATATGCGGAACATCTAAAGTCAAGTCATTCTATATAGAAAGACTTCTTGATATACCTCAGATAGGACTATATTGCCGTGATGGTAACAATGCCATAAAGATGGCAAAATCTGAGGTTGGCGTAAAATATACATTAAGTGTAAACAATAACTTCTTTGAAGACCGCATAGGTACAGGTGATTCATTGCAGTTTAAGGCTCTTGACGGACCATACGATATTGCACTTTGCAAGATAGAGGCTTCTGACCACGGTTGTCGTTACGCCATGTCAAAGGTTATAAGTGTGGAGAAACTGAAGATGGAGTATGAGATCCGCAACATAACCTGTAATGGTTTGTCAAATGGTCAGTTTGTTGCTACCGTAACAGGTGGCAGATTCCCGTATGACCATCAACTAACCCAGACAGCAGGTGGCTCAATATCTGTCAAAGATTCACTTGATATGAACCTGAATGTAGGTGAATACCACTATTCTGTTACGGATAGTGTAGGATGTGAGCGTACGGCAGACTTTGAAATAACCCAGCCTCAAGAGCTTACAGTTACAATACAGAAACAGGAGGTTAATTGTACGGGTACAAGCACAGGTATGTTAAGAGCGGTACCACAGGGTGGTACAGGCACACCTACATATCAGTGGATAGATTTGAACACGGGAACTGTTGTAGGTGTTGACGCTACTCTGGTAGATGTTCCAAGCGGAACATACCAAGTAACAGTAACAGACGTAAACGGTTGCACAGCGTTTGCCACTGAGACACTTGTAAATCCGGAACCATTAAAAGCTGTTGTTACAAGGGTTAAGAATGTAGATGTTATAGGTGCTGCGGAGGGTGAGATAGACATAGCCGTTCAAGGCGGTATGACACCATACTCTTATCACTGGTCAGGAAGAAGCATCACACCTGCTACTGAGGGCTTGCAGAATCAAACAGACTTGTTGGCAGGCAACTACTTTGCAACGGTTACAGATAACCGTGGTTGTACGTATGATGTATCTGCTATAGTAACGGAGCCTACACCATTCATAGTTACGGATAAGATTAAGAATGTAAGTTGTAACGGAGGTTCAGATGCCTATATTAACCTTACAGTGTTGGGAGCAACCCCTCAATACTCATATTTATGGACTCACCCCGATGGCACTACAACCACAGATAAGGATGTGCTTAATGTTAAGGCAGGAATGTATCATGTGGTGATTACTGATGCTGTGGGCAATGTTTATGAGAATGATTATAAGGTGACAGAGCCTCAGACACTCACTGTAGAGACCGTTATTTCATCTAATTTTGAGGAGAAGTGTTTTGGTGATGCCACAGCAAATATTGATATTGCAATTAACGGTGGCACAGAACCATTCAGTGTAAATTGGATAGGAGTGAATCCGGAACAAATTGCTGATTCGGCTCATATATTCAATCTTGCTGCAGGTTCATATCAAGTCAGGATAGTTGATGCAAATGCTTGTGAAACATCTCTTTCACAAAACATTACACAACCGGCAAAACCACTTGCAATAACTGATGTCCGTATTACTGAAAATGTATGTAGCGGAGAAGGAGCAGGCAGTATAGAGATAGATGTTGAAGGCGGAACTGCACCATATACATTTAAGTGGTCTGGTGTAGGTGTCGTTGAAGACCAACAGAACCAATATAATCTTAACGGAGGTCTGTTTGGAGTTAATATCACCGATGCAAATGGCTGTACAATAGACAAAACATTCACACTATTTGACCCTGCACCTATAAGCATAACCGCCTTTGGAGAAAACCTGACTTGCTTTGAGAGCAATAACGGCAAGGTATGGTCAGAGGTTAGCGGTGGTGTATATCCTTATAGTTTTGCATGGTCATTTGAAGGGGTACAAATCTCAACCGATTCAATAGTGCCTTCTCTAAGCAAGGCTGGTTTATACTACGTTGAGATTACTGATAAATTAGGTTGCAAAGGCAATTCAGTATATGAAATAACCCAACCGTCAGAACTTACCGCAACAACAGGTGTCTATAATATCTCTTGTAACGGGGCAAATGACGGTAAAGTTACAGTCACTCCTCAAGGAGGTGTTGAGGCATACAGCTACGCATGGTATGAAAGTTCTGATATGTCAACTGTTATTGCAACATTGTCAGAGGCTACAAATTTGGCACCAGGTGCGTATCGTGCAATTGTTACAGATGCAAATGGATGTATGTTGCAAACAGATGTACTTACTGTCACTCAACCTGATGTCTTGTCTTTGACATATACAAAGGATGATGTTACTATTGCAGGTGAGGCAACCGGTAAGATTGCAGTATCGGGTGTAGGTGGTTCACCGGCATATTCATTCTTATGGACATCAGGTCCAAGTATTACAGACCTTAACAGACACGATGCCACAATCATAGATTTGCTTGCAGGTGATTATTTTGTAGAAGAGACAGATAATAACAACTGTGTTGTAGGTGAAAAAATATCAATATTTGAGCCAAGCGTTCTTGAAGTGTCAGAAACCATTAAGAATGTAATGTGTAATGGAACTGCTACGGGTAGCATACTCCTTTCTGTAAAAGGCGGAGCAGGAAACTATACATTTGATTGGACATCAGATAAAGGTTTTGTTGCCACAACTAAGGATATAGTGAATGTGGTTGCAGATAAATATACGGTTGTGGTTACAGATGCAAACGGAGCTACGGTTACAAGAACATTTGAGGTTGCTGAGCCTGATGCTTTGACAGCGGAAATGAACGCTTCCGCTTCAATTCTCAGTGTTAAGTGTTTTGGAGATAAGAGTGCAGCCATAAAGATGATTTACAGTGGTGGTGTGGAGCCTTATAAGGCATTATGGAACGGACCAGACATAACATCTGTTGCAGACTCATCATATTTGAATAATATTGGGGTCGGTTCATATTCGGTTAAACTTACAGATGCGTCAGGATGTGTAAACAGTAACTTTACTGTTGATATTACGGGTCCTGCAGAACCTCTTGCTATAGACGGTGTTGTTTCTGATGTCAAGTGTTTCGGAGATAAGAACGGTGCCATCACGCTTAATGTAACAGGTGGAACAGCACCTTATACGTTTAAGTGGACAGGCGATGAAGGATTGGTTCCTGATGCACAAAATCAGACAACGCTTGTTGCAGGTGGGGTATATAGAGTAGAGGTGGAGGATGCCAACGGATGCACGGAGTCCAAAGTGTTTACATTAGCAAGCCGTACTGAAATGGCAATATCACTTACTTCTACTGACGAGCCTTGCTACGGAGATAAATTGGGTGTGATTGAGGCTCAGGTGACAGGTGGTACAGGTGTATATGTTCCTGAGTGGGTTAATAGTGATGGTACTTGGAGGTCATCCAATTATAGAGAGGAATCGTTAAAGGCTGATACATATACATTTACGGTAAGTGATAATGCTGGTTGTACACGTTCTAGTTCAGTTATAATTTCAGAACCAAATATACTTACTGTAACTGTCGATGCCCCGAGCGTTCTTTGTGACGGTATTCTTGATGGTGAGGCTTATGCACATATTCCTGATGGTGCAGGTACCCCACCATATAGTTATAATTGGTATGATGAGACAGGTAACATAATAGGTCACGGCTCTCATCTTGCACATCTTGGAGCAGGTTATTATACTCTTGGCGTTGAAGATGCAAATAGTTGTACGGCATCTGATAACTTCTTGATTAATGCATCTTCTCTTATTGTAATTGATGTTTTGAAAGTAACAGATGTCTCTGTTCACGGTGGGAATGACGGAAGTATAGAAGTAAGCGTAACAGGAGGAACTCCACCACTATCATACTCTTGGAGCGGAAGAGGCATAGACCCTGCAAAACAAGGTGATTTAAATCAGTATAATTTAGTGGCAGGTACATATACCCTTGTTGTTAAGGACCAATTTGAATGTACAAAGTCAATAACTGTAACTGTTAAAGAGCCTGCAACCATGATAGTATCGCCTGTTGTAAAACAGTTGAGATGCAATGGAGATAAGGGTTACATTGAACTTAGCGTTACGGGCGGCGATGAACCATATATTTGTAGTTGGACATCTGATAAGGGATTCACATCAGACCAATTATTGATATATGATTTGGAACCTGATGTATATTATGTTGAGATTACAGATCAGCGTGGAAATAAGTTTAATGCAAGTTATGAAATTTATGAGGTTGCTCCTGTAGAGTGGAAGTTGTTGGAGTCAAGTAAAACAGAACTCACATGTTATGGTGATAGAGACGGATTCCTGAACTTGCAAGTGACAGGTGGTAGTAGAAATTACAACATCACTTGGCAAGGACCTAAGGTTTCAAAGACAGGAGTGTTTAATATTTCAAATTTGATTGCCGGAACATATACCGCCTATATTGAGGATTCTAAAGGGTGTAAACCTTTATCACAGTTCTCTGCTGAGGTTACACAACCTGACACTATAGTATTGAAGGCTGACATTGTAAATAATGTTTGCTATGGTGATAAGACGGGTTCAATTACAATTGATGTAACCGGCGGTGTTCTTGATTACAACTATTTATGGTCAGGTTTTGGAGTGGTTACGGATGCAAAAGACCAGAATGAGCTTCTTGCAGGCAACTACAATTTGAAGGTTACTGATAAAAATGGTTGTAGGGTAGACTCCACATTTGTAATTACATCTCCTGTTGAGTATAAGGCATCAATTTCGGGACAAAATGAAGTATGCAAGGGTGATGAACTTCCGTTGATGTTTAATGTTAAGGGAAATGCTCCTTGGATGATTGAATATACTGATGGTGCCGATGTGTTTACTGAAGATACCGATACAGAAGTAACTACTATAATGGTAGAACCTGATAGAAATTGTACTTACACTCTATTGAAAGTTACTGATGCCCAAGGTTGTGAAAACACATTGTCAGGTGAGGTTTCTGTAGTTGTGTATGATAATCCTGTTATGTCAATAATTGAACATGGAAGTGACTGTTGTCTAGGTGATGCCATAAGTGTTGATGTACTATTTGGAAATAAAGGTCCATGGACTATAAGTTATTCAGACGGCATCCACACCTATACGGATGGTCCGTTTACAGAAGCCAATACAAGGATTCTCATTACACCTACTATGGTAGGTAAGTTACATTATACAATAATCAGCGTATCAAATGAGAACTGTACTACGCCTGTTGACTATGAGTTTGATGTTGAGACTTATCAATATCCTAATCTTGCAGTTGATGTGCCGGCGTATGTATGTCAGCCAAGTGCAATAGATGTTACACTGCATCCTGTAGGTACATCGCCTTGGGTTGTTACATATACATTTAACGGCTTGCATTATGAGGAGGATGTTACAACTGACGGTCAGGTTATATCACACTCAACATTAAGACCTGACAACCTGTTTATATTTGAATCAATACGTTCAGGAGAGCATTGTATTACAAATCTTGGGAAACAGTTGAAGACCACAGTCGGTATGCTTCCTCTTGATGCCACTCTTGTAACAGGGACTAATATGGTATGCTTGAATTCAGAATATGAATACCATACAGCACCTATTTTGTACGCCGATAGGTATGAGTGGGAATTGCCTCAAGGCTTTACAATTTTGAGTGGAGAAGGTTCTCCTGATATAGTTGTTGCGATAGACATCACTGCTGTCAGTGGAGAGATAAAAGTCAGAGGTGTTAATGATTGCGGTAAGGGTGGTGCATCTTCAATCTTTGTCAATATCACAAAACCTATAACAGAAACGGGTGAAATTTCCGCCCCTGTGTATGTTTGCTCAAATACCGCTATGTTTGCCCTATCTGTATCTGAAGTACCTGAGGCTACAGATTATGAATGGATATTGCCGGCAGGATACTCAATTGTGTCAGGACAAGGGTCAAGAAGCATTCTTGTTGAAATTAGCACATACACCCAGAGTGGAACGGTTTCAGTAGTACCAAGCAATGCTTGTATGAAGGCAGAACCAATAAACAAATTTATTCCTATAAGGGCGCTTCCTATTGCTGAGGCAGGTGTTGATTTCAATACAAAATGTCAGAACGATGCACAGCTTAATGCAAAACTTGACGCTTCTTACACTGCTAAATGGACATTGATTGAGGGTAAGGCTACAATTGAAGATGAAACTAACCCTGCAACAAGAGTTAAAGATCTTTTGTTCGGAGCCAACAAGTTCCGTTGGGATGTCTCAGACGGGTATTGTCTGAACTTTGACACTGTTGCGGTTACAAATGATAATCCTGGTATTACCGAGCCTGAACAAAGAGAGATAATCACATGTGAAAGCGGTGTGATGCTGAGAGCGGAGGAGCCATTGTTTGGTAATCCAAGGTGGACATTAATATATGGTGATGGAGATGTGTTGACACCTAATTCAGTTGAGACAAAAGTTGAAAACTTAGGCACAAAGGTTACAAATGTTATACGTTGGGAGGTTTATTATGGAGCGTGCAGCAATCATATAGATGTTGAGGTCATTTCTCATAATCTACAGGAACTTGCTGATGCAGGTAAAGACGGCTATAGCCTTGATGGTACATATAGACTCAGTGCCCGTATGATTGGCGATACCAACATTAAGGGAACATGGTCAATGGCAGATGGTGGAGAGGGTACATTTGACAAGCCTGATTCTGAAAATACCATTGTCAGAGGATTGAAACCGGGTGTCAATACTGTTCGTTGGACATTGGACGGTTACACTTGTCAAGCATACGATGAGGTTCAGGTTTATGTGGTTGATGAGCCTGAAGCATCATTCAATGTTGACAAAGATGCTGATTGTGTGCCATTTACCGTTTATTTCAATAACACAACATTAGGTAAGTCTGATTCCTATAAATGGGATTTTGGTGACGGATTCACATCAGAAGAGCGAAGCCCAGAACATACTTACACTAAGGCAGGAAAGTATAAAGTAACTCTTACAGCAATAGGTTCAAGGAAGAGGGATATGTACAGCAGTTACATTACTGTATATCCACAGCCAATTGCTGATTTCTCTGTAAATCTTACACAATTGTACATTCCTAATGCCAATGCGTATTTCTATGATGAAACTACTGACAAAATTGTCAACTGGTATTGGAATTTTGGAGATAATGAAACATCTACCGAACAAAATCCTGTTCATAAATATCAGGAGTCAGGAGTTTACACGGTAACATTTGCTGTCACAGACTTGCAAGGATGTAAGGATACTTTGGTTAAAGAAAACTATATGCACATAAGCAAAGAGTCATTTGTAGTATTCCCAACGGCGTTTGTACCTAATATTTTGCAGTCAAACGGCGGTAGTTATGATATAGACGGCAGAACTCTTGAGGTATTTTACCCTGTATGGCGCAATGTTGATACATACACATTGAAGATATATAACCAGTGGGGCACACAAGTTTATCAGTCAAATGATGTTATGATTGGTTGGGACGGATACTATAAAGGCAAGTGTGTTGATCAAGGCACATACGTTTATAAAGCAGAAGGTAGGTATAAAGACGGCACCACATTCCGTGTGGCAGGTAATGTAACAGTTATTAGATGATGATGAAGAAACAAAGATATATTATTGCCGTGTTACTCACCATAATTGGAGTGAGTCAGGCATTTGCACAGGATTTCCTATTGTCTCAACCATGGTCGGCAACTACTGTGATTGCTCCGTCGTTTGCTGGTTTTACCGGTGGAGGTAGGGTATATGCAACATACAGAAACCAATGGTCAAGCATTAAGGGGTCTCAGACAGGTCTTGTAAACTATGATCAATATTTTTATAGAATAAAGTCTTCTTTTGGAGCAAATCTTAACTATACATCATACGCAACAGGTTTGCTTGCACAGTTGCAGTTTAATGTACAATATAATTATGCTGTACAAATGACACAGGATTGGTATTTCCGTCCAGGTGTACAACTAAGCGTGTTTTACAGAACTTTAGACCCCTCTAAGGCAATATTTGCTGACCAAATTGCCGTTGACGGTTCAATAGTTGGATCAACATCATTTAAGCCAACAATAACATCACTTGTAAGATTTGATGCTGCAGTATCAGTTATGTTCCATGGTCCTTATTTCTTTGGAGGAGTTTGCGTTGACCGTCTCCTTGGCAATAATGTTTCTTTTACTGATATGCCTGAGACAAAGCAACACATTAAACTCAATGCTTTTGCCGCAGGTTTGATACCTGTATCGCAGGGTTATGGAAAATATGAT
This sequence comes from Candidatus Enterocola sp., assembly GCA_045643245.1. GTDB lineage: Bacteria > Bacteroidota > Bacteroidia > Bacteroidales > Paludibacteraceae > Enterocola. The sequence continues at coordinate 24,924 of JAZUKL010000005.1, read as the reverse complement.
GCAAGGGATAATGTTACCATAGCCGCCCTATATCAGTGGCAAGGTCAGTATCATCAGATAGATATTGACGCAATGTATAGCCGTAAATACTTTATGGTTGGCATTGGTTATAGAGGTATTCCGTTCTATAGTCCTGACGGACTTACAAGCACCGATGCCTTTAAGATTATGGTAGGTGGCTCGTTTCACGGCTTTACCTTGTCATATAGTTATGATGTAAGTCTATCAAGTCTTGTCAATGTATCCGGCGGTAGCCATGAAATTGTATTGTCATACAGATTTATGGAATATAAGCCTAATGACCGCAGGTTCTTCTGCTATTGATATCATTTATTATTAGTTGGTGAGGAATTTTTATTATCTTTGCACAAAATTTTGGAAAGGTATGCAGGATATTAGAAACATTGCCATTATTGCACACGTTGACCACGGAAAAACAACTTTGGTTGACAAGATGCTTGTTGCCGGCGCTTTGTTCAGAGATGGAGAAAACAAAGGAGAGTTGATACTTGATAATAATGATTTGGAACGTGAGCGAGGTATAACAATTGTTTCCAAAAATGTATCAATAATGTATAAGAATACAAAAATCAACATTATTGACACTCCGGGACACAGTGATTTTGGCGGTGAGGTTGAGCGTGTATTAAATATGGCAGACGGTGTATTGCTTTTGGTTGATGCCTTTGAGGGACCAATGCCGCAAACCCGTTTTGTACTGCAAAAAGCCATTGAAATAGGTCTTAAACCAATAGTTGTAGTTAATAAGGTTGATAAGCCTAACTGCCGTCCTGATGAGGTTCAGGAAGCGGTATTTGACCTTATGTGCAGCCTTGATGCAACAGAGGAGCAACTTGATTTTCCAACTATATATGGTTCTGCTAAAAACGGTTGGATGTCAACTGATTGGAAGAATCAGACTGATAATATATTCCCGTTGCTTGATGCCATCATTAAGTATATTCCAGCACCGAAAACACTTGAAGGTCCGCTTCAAATGCTTATCACATCACTTGACTACTCATCATACGTGGGTAGAATTGCGGTAGGCAGAGTTCACAGAGGCACAATAAAAGAAGGTCAGGATGTTGTTTTGGTGCATCGTGACGGCTCTCAGACAAAATGTCGCATAAAGGAACTTAATATATTCTCAGGCTTTGGAAAGACAAGAGTTAGCAGCGTGTCAAGCGGTGAACTTTGTGCCATTGTAGGTCTTGAAAAGTTTGAAATCGGGGATTCCATCTGTGATGCTGAAACCATAGAACCATTGCCACCAATTGCCATTGATGAGCCTACCATGAGCATGGTGTTCACCATAAATGACTCTCCGTTCTTTGGTAAGGAAGGAAAATTTGTCACTTCCCGTCACATAAATGACCGTCTTGTACGTGAATTGGATAAAAACCTTGCTCTTAGGGTTACAAAAGAGGATAAGGAAGATGTTTGGCATGTGTATGGACGTGGAGTTCTTCACCTATCAGTGCTAATTGAAACAATGCGCCGTGAGGGTTATGAACTGCAAGTTGGTCAGCCTCAAGTTATTATAAAAGAGATTGACGGTGTAAAGTGTGAGCCGTACGAGCAACTTACCGTAAATGTACCTGAAGAGTTTTCAGGCAAAGTTATTGAAATGGTTTCAAACCGTAAAGGAGACCTGCTTTCAATGGAGACAAAGAATGACAGAATCCACATTGAGTTTGAAATTCCGTCAAGAGGCATTATAGGCTTGCGTACAAATATTCTTACAGCAACGGCAGGAGAAGCAGTAATTGCACACAGATTTGTTAAATATGCTCCATATAAGGGAGATATAGAACGCCGTAATAACGGTTCAATAGTTGCACTTGAAAGCGGTACAGCATTTGCATACGCCATAGATAAACTACAGGACAGAGGTAAGTTCTTCATAGAACCGCAAGATGAGGTATACGCAGGTCAGGTGGTTGGTGAACATTGCAAGGAGGGAGACCTTCCTGTAAATGTTACAAAGTCAAAGAAACTAACTAACATGCGTGCATCGGGGTCAGATGAAAAGACACACATAGCCCCTGCAATAGTAATGAGCCTTGAGGAATCATTGGAATACATTAAGGCTGATGAGTATGTTGAAGTTACGCCAAAGTCAATAAGACTTAGAAAAATAATTCTTGATGACCTTGAACGCAAACGTGCAAACAAACAATAAGGTGTATCTGTCTCTTGGAACCAACATTGGTGACAGACAAGCAAATATAGATAAAGCCCTCTCCCTAATTAGAGAGAGGGTTGGTTGTGTTGAAGCCGTATCTTCCATAATTGAAACTGAGCCCATAGGTTTTCTCTCACCTAATAAATTCCTGAATTGTGCTGTCTGCGTTAGTACAATACTTAGTCCATTAGATTTGCTTCATACCACTGAAGATATAGAACGCACAATGGGTAGAACTACAAAAAGTAAAAACGGCGTTTATTCTGACAGAATTATTGATATTGACATTCTTCTTTACAACGATGTCAAAATAAGTACACCTGAACTAAAAATTCCTCACCCACGTATGCAGGAGAGGGAGTTTGTTATGGAACCTCTAAATGAAATTAGAAATTAAGTGTTGTGGCTTTGATTTCTTCATTGAGAAATATAGAAGCGTTTTTACTGAACTTTTTAGGCTGCTCTGTGGTGTAGAAAAGACATTTTCCTTCTTTACCTATTGTAGTTTCCAATTCCTTGTGTCTTGAAAGATAGTCTTTTAATGATGTGGCAACAATAGGTCCCTGACTAATGATATTGACACCTTGAGGCAGATATTTGCGTATTTTGTCAATAATAAGAGGGTAGTGTGTGCATGCTAAAATAACAGTGTCAATAAGCGAATCCTTTGCCAAAAGTTCAGAACAGTATTTCTGTACAAAATAGTCAGCTCCGTCATTTTTTGATTCTCCGTTTTCAATAATAGGCACCCACATTGGACATGCCTGCCCAGAAACCTTGACATTAGGGAATAGTCTGGCTATTTCAATGTTATATGACATGGAGTCTATTGTGCCTTCAGTACCAAACAAACCCACATGCCCGTTTTTTGTCAGATTTCCAATGTTTTCAGTTGTAGGTCTTATGACACCTAACACCCTTTTATCAGGTGTTATCTTAGGCAAGTCATTTTGTTGAATTGTTCTTAAGGCCTTTGCCGATGCTGTATTACAAGCCAGAATCACCAAATTGCAACCCATTGAGAACAACTGTTTTACACTTTCAAGAGTATAGCGGTACACCACATCAAATGAACGTGTACCATACGGAGTACGTGCATTGTCGCCCAAGTATATGTAGTTATACTGTGGCATCAATGCACGTATCTCACTAAGTATTGTGAGTCCTCCGTAGCCCGAATCAAAAATTCCAATAGAGGAGGACATCATTTCATTATTTCAAGTTAAGCACTTTCTTTACAAGTGGCAATACATTCTCAGCCTTTGCACCAACGTATGGCAATACCTGACCGTTATTGGTGTCAATGATATATGTAAAGCTGTTCTCATCTCCAACTTGTTTTACAGCCTTGTTAGCCTTCTCAATGATAGGAGTAATAAGTTCCTGTTGCTTTTTCTGAAGGTTTTGCTCTGCATTTTGGGTGAATTCCTCTATGCTCTGGTTCAAACGTTGCAACTCTGTTTCCTTGTATTCACGGATAGTGCTGTCAAGGGAATCCTTAGATTGCAGATACTCAGTATATTTCTTTTGAAGCTCATCCTGAAGTTTTTTACCTTCTGTCTTGTATGTCAGATTAATGTCCTCAAGTTGTTTTAAGGCCGTTTCATATTCAGGCATTGATGTAATAAGTTCTTGGCTATTGATATAACCGATTTTCAAACTCTCCTGTGCCATAAGAAGTGTAGGCACCATAAGCATTACTGCAAAAATAATCTTTTTCATAATTTTTTTATTTGTTATGTTGTTAATTTTATTGGTGATTCGGTGATTCGATGATGCTGTGATTCGGTATCGCATAACCGTATAACCATTATTGAGCGTATCCCATTTTATTAAGTACATCATCAGATATGTCAATGTTTGGGTTTACAAACATAATCATTCCTGTGGCTCTGTCCCAAATGGCAGAGTAACCTTTTGCCTCTGCAATACCTTTTAGTGCATTGTATAAATCCTCATAAATTGGTTTCATAAGGCTCTCTTTCTTTTTGAAAAGTTCGCCTTCACTGCCAAAATATTTTCTTTTAAGTTCACTTGCTTCATTTTCTTTTGCAACAATCTCCTTCTCCTTCTCCTTTTTTTGGTCATCTGTCAGAAAAACCATTTCAGCCTGATAATTCTTGTATAGGGTTTGTGCCTCAGAATTAAGTGCGTCAATTTCCTTTTGCCATTTTTTTGAACTTAGTTCAAGTTGTTGTGTAGCGCTTTCATAGTCAGGTATCTTTTTCAAAAGGTACTCAGTGTCAATAAACGCATACTTTTGTGCGTAAACTCCGATGCTTAAAAAGGCAACTGCCAAAGCAAAAATTATTCTCTTCATAACGTAAAAATATTGATTACGTATTTTAGACCACAAAGATAGTAAAAAAGTTTAAAATTAGAACTCTTGTCCAATTACAAAGTGGAATTGGCTACCACTGACTTGTCCGTTAATCTTATCAAATCCGTATCCCCAGTCAACACCAAGCAAACCAAACATAGGCATATATACCCTCAAACCAACACCTAATGAACGCTTCAGGTCAATAGGGTTGAAATCTTTGTATTCAGCCCAACAGTTTCCCGCCTCTGCAAATGCCAAAGCCCAAATCATTGTCTGTTCCTTTAGCAGAATAGGGTATCTGAGCTCAAGTGTGAATTTGGTATAAATGTTTCCTGCCTGATATCCGTTTATGTAGGGTGTAAGAGAGCCGTTTGCGTAACCACGTAGTGCAACAGTCTCTGTTGCGTATGTGGTACTATATCCTGACATTCCGTCACCACCCATATAGAATGTTTCAAATGGGGAGCGTTTGTTGTAATTGTAATATCCAAGAAAACCGAATTCGGCACGTCCCATAAGAACAAGTTTGTTGTTTTTGGACAACGGAACAAAGAATTTGGTCTTGAATTTGATTTTATAATATTCCACCCAACGATACTTGTCTTGGGTTGACAGATGCTCGTAATCAGTGTTCTTGTCAAAAGCTGAATACGGAGGCGTAAGTGAAGCGGACAATGATACATCTGAGCCCCTTGTTGTATAAATAGGTTGGTCAAATGAATTTCTTTCCAAAACCGCACCTATACTGAAGTTATTGCTGATACCTGTATTAAGCTCAAAATAATCCCATTTGCTTAGCCAATATTTCTGATAAGATATTACTCCTGACAGAGTAAAGTAGTCATCAGGCCATTTAAGTCTGGTACCTATTGTTGCTGAAATACCGAATATTGAGATATATTTGTCAGGGTCGTATGAGTCTGAATACCAACTGTTATATGAGTTTGAATCGTAGTAGTTGCCGTAATAGTAAGAGGAACTGTAGGCGTTGCTCACACCTGATTGTTTAGAGAAATAGATTGAAAAGTTAAAACTGTTAGGTCTCTTGCCGCCAAGCCATGGCTCAGAGAATGACATGCTGTATGCCTGATAGTACATACCGTTTGTCTGAGCCCTTAAAATAAGGGTTTGTCCTTCACCTTGAGGGAGTGGGCGGTATGCTTTTCCGTTAAAGATGTTTTTAAGAGAGAAGTTTGTAAACTTCAAACTTAAAGTTCCCACTATACCTGTTTGTCCCCAACCGGCAGACAACTCTATTTGGTCATTCTTCTTTCCTTCAAGTACGTATGTCAAGTCAACGGTTCCGTTTTCAGGGTCGGGAACAGTCTTTATATCCATTTTACCAGGTTCTGTTGAGAAATGACCAGTTGCGGCAAGCTCACGCATTGAGCGCATGATGTCTGATTTGCTGAATAAGTCACCTGGCTTTGTTCTAAGCTCACGCCTTATTACATGTTCATAGAGGTATGTTGAGCCTTGTATATTAACTCTGTTGATAGTGGCCTGTCTGCCTTCCATTATTCTAATGTCCATATCTACAGAGTCATTCTCAATCTTGGTCTCAACTGTCTGCATATTGAAGAACAAGTAACCATTGTCAAGGTATAGGTTGCTGACCGCATCCTCATCTTCAAACAAACGCTGGTTAAGTTTCTTCATATTATAGACATCACCATTTTTAATGTTTAGCATCCTTTTCAGATAATCAGTACTATAGACTGTGTTGCCAAGCCAGGAAATGTCTCTGAAATAGTATTTTTTACCCTCGTCAACAGTAATGTAGACATTAACGTATTTATCTGGTTTCTTTGCATCAGGAACAACGCTGTCTGCAACAATTACAGCATCACGGAATCCGTGTTCGTTATATTTTTCAATAAAAAGTTTCTTGTCATTTTCATATTCGGCGGGAATGAATTTCTTGGAACGGAACATTGTAAGAATATTGTTTCTTCCGTTGGTCTTTTTCATTGCCTGGTCAAGCCGCTTGTCACTAATCATGGTGTTTCCCTCAATAAACAGGTCTCTTACCTTGATTTTGTTGCCTTTGTCAACTTTGATGTCAACTATGTTATTAAGTCCGGAAATATCATCTTCACGTGGGGTTATTGTTACAGCAGCGTTGTAATATCCCTTTTCATTAAAGTAGCGGAGTATAAACTTCTTGGTTTTTTCAATGGTGTAGGGTGTAACTTGCGAACCCTTGACAAGGTCCATTCCCTTTTCTATGTCCTCTCTTTCCTTTTTCTTTAGTCCTATAAAGTTTACACTGGAAACTTTTGCACGTTGGTCAAGGTTTATATTTAACCATACTTTGTTACCCCTTATTGAAACCACTTCAACCTTTATGTTTGAGAACAATCCTTGTTTCCAGAATCGGCGTACAACATTTGTTATTTCATCACCAGGTATTTGGATTTTCATCCCTTTCTTAAGTCCGGAGTAGCCAATAAGTACAAAATCCTCATAGTTGTTCTTTCCGGATAGGGTTATCTCCTCAATCTCGTATGTTCTTGGGTTGTCATAGTTGAAATCAGGCAGCTCTTCTGCAGTAATGACTGTTGTGGAGTCAACAGTAGCATCGTCAGATTCAGATATGGCGAATGAGTCTGTAATTTCAGGAAGTGTGTCCTGTGCCGATACCGCCAAAGGCAGTACCGTCATAAACATTATTATCAGACTCCTTAATTTCATTTATTCTCAACTTGTTCTCCTGTCATTCCAAATCTGCGTTCTCGTGTCTGGAAATCTGCAATTATTTCATAAAGATTCTCTTTGTTGAAGTCAGGCCACATTACAGGTGTGTAATATAGCTCAGTGTAGGCAATTTGCCATAGAAGGAAGTTGCTTATTCTATATTCTCCGCCGGTTCTTATCAGTATTTCAGGGTCTGGCATTCCTTTTGTTGTAAGATAGTTTGAAATGGTGGATTCATCAATTGTTTCAGGGTCTATATTTCCGTCTTTAGCATCTTTTGCAAGTTGCCTTGCCATTTCAACAATTTCCCAACGGGAAGAGTAACTGATGGCAAGATTGAGGGTTGTCCTTGTATTTGCACTTGTACGTTCAATACATTCCATCAATTTGTCCCTTACGGGCATTGGCAAACGGTTTAGGTCTCCTATGGCCTTTAATCTGACATTGTTTTTAAGAAGTGTTTGAGTCTCCTGTTCAATTGTTTGAACAAGAAGTTTCATTAGTGCAGACACCTCATCTTCAGGTCTGTTCCAATTTTCAGTTGAAAATGTGTACAGAGTAAGGTACTTTATACCAAGTTCAGTGGCGGCTTCTGTCACTTGTCGTACTGCTTTGACTCCGTTCATGTGACCAAAAACTCTTGGCTTTCCATTTGCTTTTGCCCACCTGCCGTTACCGTCCATAATTATGGCAATATGTTCAGGTAGTTCATTGATGTTTATTTTTTCTTTCCAGCTGTTCATAAACTTTATCTACAGAATCTGTTAGGGTCAAATAGGTTTATTGTTATATAAAGATTGCAAATCATGTACCAGTCAGTATCAAAGAATCCGTTTTTTGTTGTGCCATAAGGGTTGTCAAGAATCCTGTTTGAGGAGTCAGTTACGTCAAAGTCATCAGCAAACAGTTTGTGTATTGTCCATTCCAAACCAAGAGTCCATCTTTTGTTTATTTTCCATTTTGCCCCGATGCCTACGGGAATGCTGAACCGGTACATATTTTTTCCCTCAAGCATATTGTTGTAAACGGTAAGTCCCACTCCCACAAGAATATATGGAGATACTCTATACATTCCTCTTTGATACTTTCCAATACCTAAATCAAAAAAGTTAAACTCCGCACTCAGCGATGCGTCAACATAACTCCTTTTGAAGGTTGCATATTCAACTTTTGGATAACTATAGCCGAAATCCCTTGTGTCACCTTCCGCTTGGGCGTACATGGCACTGAGTTTGATAGCCCATCGGGTGTCAATGTTATAGCGGTATAAACCGCCTACAGCCATTTTAGGCCTCCAAAATGGAGTTTTGAAATTGGCATCGCCAAGGTATGATGAGATACCTCCGGTAATACCCAATTCATGATTGTATTCCGCTTTTGCATTTATGACGGCAAACGCAAACAATATAGTGGTAAGCACTATTTTTGTATGATTCAACTCTTTCATATAAGTATAACGGAATCAGTTTCTTTTTATTGGACACTATAATCCAAAATAACGTGCGAATTTACTAAAAAAAAGCCGAAGATAAAAATACCTTCGGCTTTTCTTTTGTTTTTTATGAAATATATTAATATTCCCAAAGATCCTGCTCGAAATTTATCAGATTATTTTTAATAAGTGCCTGTTCTTTATGTGCTTCTTCTACGTTAATATTATATTCCAAAAGGTTTCTGTTTCTGATATTAGACTCCTTGAAAATATAACTGCCGAACTTACGTTTGATGAACAGGTCATCCAATGTTTCACGTGCTCCGTTGTTGCGGTCTGTAAGAAGTACTTCTTTCTGTGCAAGATATGGTCTCAGTGCATCAAATGGCACCCAGAACATAGGACTTCCTTCCATTACACCGTCATCGTTCATTTGATAAATCTTTGGACAAATAGCCATAATTCTTACATTGAATGTGGAGTTGTTCTTGTCAAAATACCAAACCTCCTTAAGGTAGTACTTGACAACCTCCTTATTTGGTATGTCCACTTCATTTATTACGGAACCAAGTGTATCGCCTGAAACTGAATCAAGGTCATAAGTCACCATTACTCTGTACTTTTCAACAAAGTCATTAAACTTTATTTCAGTAACATCGTTGAATATTTCACGCTCTGCCTCATAATCGTAGCACTTAATCTTGCCAGCTTCAAAAAGACGGAAGATTGTTGTAAATAGACTTTCTCTGTTATCTCCCGCCACTTCAGGGAAATAGAGCGGGAAATTTATCTTTTCACGTAGGTCAATTACTCTGTAGATGGTTGTTTGCCAATAAATATCATCAGTACGTGGGTTGTTGTACAGAATAGGCTTCCTCTCTGAAAGGTCTATACTTGTTGGCATACTTGATTCAACCGTACCTCCATTGCCGTCAAAAAAAGAGTTTTCCTGTTCTTGTGCGGCAATAGGAAGTGACATTAACGCCAACAATCCAACAATTAGTCTTCTGTTTATTGATTTCATATAAAATGGTCTATTAGTTTATAGTTACTTCTATAGTTGGCAGAACACGCTCAATGCCATCAGGACCTTTTGCTCTGATTCTTGAAATAAGGAATGTCTTTCCCTTACCCATCTTTCTCATAAGGTCTTTCTGTTTTTCTGTGAATGATGTGCCGTTTGAGTCCTCATATTTCCAGTTACCCATTGTATCAACAACTTTCATTTGGAATCCAAGAACTGAATATTTTGCCTCTATATCTGCATCTTGAAGTTCTGCTTGAACACCAACTGCACTCATAAGACTTGCCTTTGCTATTGGTTTGCCTCCCCAATACTTAGTGGTTACACCGTTATCCTTGTAGGCAATGAATCCTGCAGGAGGTGGAAGTTGTTTTACACGGAATGGTTTTGCTCCCACTGACTGCATTCTGCCGTCAGCATTCTTCATACTTACGGAAATCTTACATTCCTCACCAACCTTGCTTGGAATTATTACCCAACCGCTACCTTTCTTAACAAGAGAACGTTGGTTTGTTGCTGAAATTGATATGTTCTGTGTTGGAACACCTGGAACAGAAACGCTTATAGGGTTCTCAATACCTGCATAAAGCACATTCATCTTATCAGCTGAAATAATAGCGGTAGGTTCACCTACTATGTAGTTTGAAGCAAATTGATATGTGCTGATTGAACCGTCTGCTCTTGGAAGTTCAATAGAACCGGCAACATCAAAAGAACCTACACTGTTACAACTTACAACATAATCTTCTCCTTCTATTACAGTGCCGTTTACTGTAATTTTCGGACGTTTTGTTGAGTCAACGGCAGCAAGAATTATTCTTGCCTGATATTGACTACCTCTTGTAACGTATGAAGATACAGGAATAACTTCAGCAGTAATTTTGTTTACACGGAAGTCACCTGCGTCAGTTGCACTTTGCAGATAACGGATAATGTCTGCTTCTGTGTTGCGGACAGACTGTTGATACTGAGTTAAAAGTGTCATTGCCGCAATGGCAGGCATGTGCTCAAATGTTCTGATAATCCAAGGCTGCATTTCTGTAGGCTCTTGTGGATTAGGTTGCTCTGATGTATCAAAGTTATGTCTGATAGTTGCAATTAGGGCAGTGTCTTTAGGAACTTTAGTTGCGGTGTCGCCTTCAGCAATTGCCGCCATATAATTTGCAAAGGAATCAATGCTATCCTTTAATGCATATCCTATACCGGCACCCTCAATACCATCTTTATAGACGGCAATTTGGTATGACTTGTCAAGGTTGTCACGTGCATTAAGTTTCTCAACTTTTACACTGTCATCAGGAACCTTATTAGGGTCCAAACCGTCACATTCACGGATTATTGCAATTTTCATTTGCTCTATCTGGTTGTATAGAGCATCTGATTTGGCTCTTACCGCCAACGCTTTGTTGTATTGAGGACCAACTTTCACAGGGTTCTGTGTCATGCTGTTCTCAAATTCAACCATAAGACTGTTGTTGATGCCCTCTGTACTGACAATTGACTGTCTCAAACTTTTCTGAACCACAGAAAAGCCGTTCAGTACGTCAGTAGATACGTTTAACGCCAGCAATGCGGTGTAAACCAGGTACATCATACTTATCATTCGCTGTCTCGGGGTTTCGGGACAATTAGTTGCACTCATAAGTTGTTTTTTTAATTGTTAGTTAAATTTTGTTTTGAACTTTCTCTGTTTATCTGGCGTTAAATGCACTAAGCATATTGCCGTAAACATTGTTCAAACTGCTTACTTGTTGTGCAAGCTTTGTTGTTTGATCCTTGAATGAAGCAGTTTCAAATGCAGCCTCATTCATAGCCTCTTGAACTTTCTTCAAGTTGTCATTTACAGATGTTACAATGTCAGCTTGTTCAGTAAGTGACTTAACCTGCATTTCATAACTTGCGTTTATTGAAGAAAGGTTTCTTGTAATACCTTGCATCTCACGCATATAACCTTGAGCGTCAGTTGCCACATTACCCATGCTCTCAGCAACTGTCTTATAAGATGCAAACAGTGAGTCAGATGATGTCTTAAGTGATGCCTGAGTTGCTGCGAATGCTGCAATTGAATCAGAAGCGTTGTTCATAGCCTTAGCATAATTGCTTGATGCAGAAACTGCTGCTGTAATGTCACCTATTTGAGCGGCAGATTCTGAAAGTTTCTTGATACCCTCATTAAGTCTTTGAACGTCACTTTCAGAAAGCTTGCCTGCTTTAGCAATGTCATCAATAGAGTTACCTCCCTTTGCTGCAGGAGCAGAGGCAATTCCACCTCCAAGAATAGGCTCGCCTTCTCCGTTTGAAAGTTGTGGGAATACTTTGTCCCAGTGATACTCTGGATGTGGGTCCTCAAATGCTGAAATTGCAAACAAGCATGCCTCAATAAACATACCTATCATAAGCATTACACCTGCACCGGGATAGTGCTGAATTTTGAATAACGCACCAATAATTACAACTGATGCACCTAAACCGTATGCATAGCCTGTAATCCTTTTGCCTTTTGGAGTTGAAAAGAAATTTGCCATTGTTTTGAAATTTTAAAGTTAGTTATTTTTATTATTGTTTCTCCATTAATAATTGTTTGCCGCTATAACACTACGTACGCAACGGAATCCTATAAATGACTTGCTTTCAGTCTGATACTCGTATGTACGTGTAGCACATTGTAGGAAGTAGCCTATATCTTTCCAAGAACCGCCTCTTACAACTTTACGCTTCATGATTTCAGCATCAGTTGCACGTGAATTGTAGTTATAACTTGGATTAAGGTCATTTACAAAGCTGTAGTTTGACTCATGGAATGCTGACGATGTCCACTCAGCCACATTTCCTGCCATATCATACAGACCAAAGTCATTTGGAGGGAAAGAGCCTACCTTTGCCGCCACCATCCAACCGTCAGCAACATAGTTGCCGTGTTGAGGCTTGAAGTTTGCAAGGAAACAACCCTTTGCTGTTCTTATATATTCACCGCCCCAAGGATACATTGAAAGGTTTCTGCCACCTCTTGCAGCATATTCCCACTCTGATTCTGTAGGAAGTCTGTAGTCTTGTACAATAGGTTGACGGTTCTTGATTTGGGCATTGTTGAAGTATGTTGTACGCCAATGACAGAATGCCGTTGCCTGTTCCCAACTTACACCAACTACAGGATATTCTCCGTAGCCGTCATGATGGAAATACATTTTTGTGTAAGGCTCATTATAAGAATAGGTGAAGTCTCTAATCCAGCAAAGTGTGTCAGGATATACATTTATAATGCGGGAGTTGATGAAGTCCCTACGTGATTTCAGTTCAACAAACTTGGTTTGGTTAACAATGTGTCCTGTTTCTGCATCTATGTATGCGGTATCTTTCTTAATCATGCAGTCAGCGCTGTCTTGTCCGTTCCCAAGTTTTGACAAGTCACTGTGGTAAGAACCGGTATTGAAATCAAATTTGTTTCTTTTAGCGGCGGCTTGATTATAATCTATCCAACGATACTTATAATTCAGTATCTGTCCGTTTATCTCTCTTGAGAATGAGATTGACTCCTCATCAGAATAGAACATAGAGTCTATAGCTATAGCCTCTTCTTCTGTTTTTGGCTTTTCCCAAGGAATTTTTTCTGACCAGTTAAGTTTTGGAAGCCTTTCAATGTTCTCTTTCTCCTTGTCATTAGGACGGTTACCTATTTTATATAGGACATCTTTTGATTTTCTGTCCTTTTCAGTGTAATCACCGTCTTCGCCTGTGGCATAAACAAGTTTTTCAAGAGCAATGGAATCCTTTACCCAATATACAAACTGTTTGTACTCTCTGTTTGTAATTTCAGTTTCATCCATCCAGAATGCATCCATTGATACAATCTTTTGACCAGAAGTTGCAGCCCAGTTGGCATCTTGGTCATTTGCACCCATTGTAAATGACCCTTGTCTTACATAAACCATTCCGTATGGATTAGGTTCTCTCCAAGATGAACCTCCAACTCCAACCAATTCACCGCTTCCATTGTTTCCGCAGCTTGTAAGAAGTGCTACAGCCGCGATAATTAATAGTGGTAATTTTTTCATTTTTCTTTAATTATAAGTATCTGATACTTTTATATTTGTTCTTTTTTGACAAATCCACGTTAAAACTGTACGAAATCAAAACCTCATGGCATCCTGCCGATTTAATCAGTTTTGAAGTTGGAAGATCAAAAGAGTAACCTATTACAAGCCCGTTCAACACTCTCACACCCGCCATAAAAACAACCGCTCCGTCAATTCTGTACGCCAATCCACCCCAATAGCTCTCTTTATATTCAATGTTGGCACCTATTTGTCCTGTCCAGGTTACAAAGTCAGTGTTCACTGATGCGTAGGTTTTTAGTTTGTATAACGGATTATTAAATGAAAAATTGTATCCGCCTATGAATTTCATGTTCATTTTTTTCTTGAAGAACACTTTTTCCGTAAGCTGATACTTAGGTTGAAGAATGTTCAACAGTGAAATTCCGGCATACCATTTAGGATTGTAGTAAGAGACTCCAACACCTAAATCCATTTTGAAATCATTACACGCACCATTGATTGCAGGGTCTCCGTCTTCATGATAATCACTTGTTACGGTCTTCATCTTTTCCTTGTCAATGCTGGTGGTTGAAAAATCAATCAGTATTCCACAAGCAAGATAACCCGTTTTAAGCCCTATTCTGTAGGCGTACATTAAATTGATATCCTGATATCTGTATAAACCTACAATGTTATCATAGAATGAAAGCCCGGCTCCGTGCTTTGTCTTCCCTATGTTAAAACCCAGGTCCGCACTAACGTAATATGTAATTGGAGCATTCTCAAATCCCGCATATTGGGAACGGAATGTGCCAAGTAAGTTTATCATATCGTCAGACCCCACCATTGCAGGGTTGGAACCTTTAAGATTAAGCGTATATTGACTGAACTCAATGCTCTGTTGTCCCATTAAGTTTAAAGCAAATACCGTTGCTGCAACAGCCAATGTGAAACGTAATACACGCATTAATCAGTATGCAAAGATATAAAAAATTATTTATATAAACTATTTTTGAACCAATTTTTAATATTCGTCCTCATTAAAGAAGAAATCCTCCTTACTTGGATAATCAGGCCAAACATCCTCAATTGTTTCATAAACATCACCTTCATCTTCTATCTCTTGAAGGTTCTCAATAACCTCCAGAGGTGCTCCAGAACGCATTGCGTAGTCAATCAACTCATCTTTTGTGGCTGGCCAAGGTGCGTCTTCAAGCTTTGATGCCAATTCCAATGTCCAATACATAATGTTAAAAATATTTAAAAATTATCTTTGTGTATTTTTTTTATTTCAGCGTGCAAAGGTAATTAATTTTTTATATCAAACAACTCTAAGATGTTATTTTTGAATTTATTATTCGATTTTTCTTCCCAAAACAAAGAAATAATCGCTCAAACGATTCAAAAATACTGCTGCTTTTTGCTGATTTTCAGACATTTGTATTTTATAGGCGTTTCTTTCCGCCCTGCGGC
This sequence comes from Candidatus Enterocola sp., assembly GCA_045643245.1. Lineage (GTDB taxonomy): Bacteria > Bacteroidota > Bacteroidia > Bacteroidales > Paludibacteraceae > Enterocola. The sequence goes on along the minus strand of JAZUKL010000005.1, from coordinate 9,753 downwards.
ATATTGTTCTGCAAATGTTTGCCAAGGCATTGGCACTGTTTGTTCCAGGTATAAGGAATTTGTCAATCGGAGGTAAATTCGCACTGATTTCATCTATTTTTTTCTCTATCCATTCTGTGTCAGATTGCTCAAATTCATACTTTTTTTCGCTCTCAGTATCGGGGCAGGCAAAGCAAATGTTAATCTTTGTTAAAATTTGTTGAATTTTGTTCAATTCGTCTGAGTATTCGCAAATTTCAGCGTCATTTTTAAGCAAACCAATGAAACTGCTCAACTCATCAAGCGTGCCGTAAACCTCCAAATGCCCGTCACATTTGCTCACCCTTTTCCCACCAATAAGGGAAGTTGTTCCTGTATCGCCGGTTTTAGTATAGATTTTCATATCAGAAATGAATTTTATAGTCCTCTTTTTGCAGGGATTTGTTAAAAAAAACAATTCCCATTGAATAAATGTCAATTGTAACCTTGACCGAATCATTCCGCTTTATCTCTTCCCATGCCTCACTCATCTGCTGTGAATGGTTAATGTCATCAAAAATAAAGACGGTCTTGTCAGTAACGTATGGCAGACATGCCTTAAAATAGTTCAAAGTAGGTTCCTTCCTATGATTTGCGTCAAAAAACACAAGGTCTAATGTGCTGAATGTCCTAAGTGTTTCAGACAAGGTGTTGTCAATGTTGCCTACTATTATTTCAGCGTTCCCCACCGATGCCGTCTTCATCACCATTTTTGCCACTTCTGCCGTTTGTGGGCATCCTTCAAGGGATTTTACCGTAGCCTTGGGATTGCTTTTTGCAAGATATAGTGTGGTGATGCCAAGCGATGTCCCAAGTTCCAGAATGTTTTGAGCCTTGCTGAAAACCGCTATTCTGAATATAAGTTGGGAGAGCCGTTTGTCTTTAAGTGAATTGCGTGCAATGTCACAAACCCTTTTCTTGCATGAAGGTCCTGTTCCGTAGTCAGTTACGCTGATTGTCTGTTTGTTGCTGAGCAGCAGGGAACGTATCTGTTCCACCTCATTATATGCGTAGTAGGGCATATCCTCTTCCAAAACATTGGTGATAAAATGATATGCAAAAGGAGAGTGAACACCAAATCCACCTCTTGGTTTGGCTGTAAGCCAATACCTGATAAAACTCTTTATCCTAAAACAAATGGTGCGGTTCAAGATTCAATGTCTTTAATTCTGTCTATAAGTTCCTGCCCAAGAGCACTCTTTCTTTTTATATGAGCCTTGACTTCAGTAACAAACGGGTTGCTTTCAAATTTGCCTCGTACGTTTTCAAAGTCTTTCAGTTTCTCCTCATCGCCGCCGTCAGTGCCAAAACCGGTGCGGGCAATAAGGTTAAACTCCTTCTTGGCATCCTCATATAACATCTTGTCAAGGTCAATAACACTTTTTCTCCATGTTTCAACTTGTGCAATAATATCAGAAACGGTAAACTGAGTATAAGGCTTGCCTGATTTTTGCTCAAGTTTGTCAAGTGCCCAAGTCCACTCATAATTATAATATTGTGAGTGCATATATCTGAAACGCTCATTAATGTCATTTATTGTGTTTACTTTTCCGCTTTCAATGTCATTAAGCAGATTTGTAACCTCTGATTTAGGAACTATCATACCTGAAAGGTCAACCCATTCACCTAATCCAACCTGTGTTGATGGTTTCAGTTGAGTGCGTATTTCAGCAATACTCTTGAACTTGGTGCCTTCAAGTTTTTTGATAAGGGAGTTTCCTAAGAACTTTTCAATAGCCATATTGTAATACTTCAACCCATTGTTAAGTGCAGAGTTGGTTATTTTTGTGCTTTGATAAGAGTAGGTGTCCGATGTCTCCCCTGAAAGCAACTGCAAATTGTTAAGCACATCTATGCCTGCATACATTTTTTGAATAGTGTAAGGGCTGAGCAGGTTGAAATTTATGCAGTCAAGTTTAACAGGGTCTTTGCGGCGGTCACGTTTAGGCCATTTTTGTGCATCGCGGACAGTACCTACACTCTTAAGGTTTACGCCTGGAACAATGTATGTTGAGTTGTCATTTTCAATAAGATATGAGAACGGCAGGCTTGACGTATCGGAGTGTTGGGTATGACGACCCATAACAAGTGAGAACGCCCCAACTTTGGCAGGCCAAAGAATGTAGGAATCGCTTGTGGTCTTTGAACCCCTCTCCACAATACCTTGGTGCATAGGACCAAGTTTGTACATGTGGTTGCTCTGGTTTGAACCGCTACCTGCGTTAAGGAATGAGAACATGCCGGCAATAAGCAGACTTGACTTGTGATGTGTTACGGTGTAAGGGCCTCCAAATATGGCACACGCCTCACCGTGGAAACCTTGACAGTTGCTGAAATACACTGAGTCATAAATTGAGAAGTGCTTGCCTATCTGCACGCCTTGCCCTATAAATGTGTTTTCAACAAGCGATGCGTCAGTAACCACACTTCCTGATGATATGATGAAATTCTTTGCAATTACATTTTGACCTATGTAAACAGGGTCTGACTCGTTACTGTTTATACTTCCGTTTGACAGGTTGCTGGTCTCTTCAATTGTTGCAAAATCACCGATGCGTACATTTTCAATGCGTCCGCAGTTTACAATCCTTACATTTTTTCCAATTTTGCCAATTGAAGATGAGATGCTTTTGCTGTAGTCTAAAATAATGTCTCTGATTTTATCTATGCACTTGTTATTGTGACGGTAGATTGCCATAATGTAAGCCAATTGAGAACAAAGTTGGTCACACATAAGAATCTCTCTGCCTCCACCTTCATTAAGCAACGCTATTTCAGTGCCATTACCAAAAGATGAAACGCCGTCAGTTACAATCAATTCTGTGTTTTCAATAAAACAGTCATCTTCAATATTGTAGTTTGCAATGTAGCAGTTTATCTTATTTATGAATACATTGTTCCCCACAGAGCAGTTATGTAGTGTGGCATGATATATTCCGCTATGACGTACGATTCCGCCTTTGGCGGCAATCTCTTTTTCAAACACACCTAATGAGATGTCTCCTGAAAAATGGACATGCTTAACGTAGTCAGTTGAGAACCTGTCAGCCACGCTGACTTTACTCCAATCGCCGCAAGTGCACGCTTGTGCCTCCAGCCTGCTGATTTCCTGTTCACTTAGTTTCCTCATCGTAGTATTCAAATAAAAAGTCATTATATGGGAATCGTTTTGTATGAATCTCTTTCACTCTGTCATAGAGTAACTGTTTCAATTCATCAATATTTATCTTGTTTTTTGCCGAAATGAAAATGCAATTGTCCTTGAGTCTTGACATCCAAGTCTCCTTTAACTCACTGAGAGACATATTCTCCTTGCTTTTTTCAGTAAGGTCATCGTCATCTTTTCGGGTGTAAGTGTAGGCGTCAATCTTATTGAACACCATTATTACAGGCTTCTCTTTTGAATCAAGTTCACTCAATGTCTTTTCCACAACCTCAATCTGCTCTTCAAAACATGGATGTGAAATATCTACAATGTGTACCAATATATCCGCCTCACGCACCTCATCAAGAGTTGATTTGAATGACTCAACCAAGTCAGTGGGTAGTTTTCTTATGAACCCTACAGTGTCTGACAGCAGAAACGGCAGGTTGTTTACAATAACCTTACGGACAGTGGTGTCAAGCGTTGCAAACAACTTGTTCTCTGCCAGCACCTCAGTTTTTCCAAGCAGGTTCATCATTGTTGATTTGCCCACATTTGTGTAACCTACAAGCGCCACTCTTACAAGCTTGCCTCTGTTTTTACGTTGAATGCTCTTGGTCTTGTCAATATGCACAAGTTCCTCCTTGAGCAATGATATCTTTCTAAGAAGAATCTTACGGTCTGTCTCTATCTGTGTCTCACCAGGTCCCCTCATTCCAATACCACCTCTTTGACGGTCAAGGTGAGTCCAAAGCCTTGTCAAACGTGGAAGCATGTATCTGCATTGCGCAAGTTCTACCTGTGCCTTTGCATGTGCTGTCTGAGCCCTTTTTGCAAAAATGTCAAGTATCAGGTTTGTACGGTCAAGTATCTTTACTTGAAGTTCCGTTTCCAAGTTTCTGAGCTGAGAAGGCGAAAGTTCATCATCAAAAATGGCAAGGTTTATGTTGTTTTCCTCATCCTTTACAAATGCCTTTATCTCCTCTAATTTGCCGGAACCTACAAAGGTACGGCTGTTGGCAAAATCAAGTTTCTGAAAAAACTTCTTTACTGTAACGGCTCCTGCCGTATCAGCCAAAAACTCCAGCTCATCAATATACTCCTTAGCCTTACGCTCATTTTGGGTAGGGGTTATAAGTCCCACCAAAATGGCTCTCTCCTGTATTGTTTCAAATGTTGTAATATTATCCATCTATATTCAAAAAAGCCTTTCGGAGAACTACCAACGAAAGGCTTTCTTATATTTTGCACTTATGTGCAATTCATTAGTTCAGCTTAAATCTGATAGGAAGGGTGTATTTTACACGCACATTCTTACCGCCCTGTTTTCCAGGTTTCCAAGCAGGCATTGATTTGATTACTCTGACAGCTTCTGCGTCAAGTGAAGCCTCAACACCACGTACAACCTCAACATTTACAATCTTACCGTCAGTGTTTACAACAAATTGGCATATAACCCTACCTTGAATGTTGTTTTCCTGAGCAAGCAAAGGATATTTAATGTTCTTTGCAAGCCAACGGTTCATTGCATCGGCACCGCCTGGGAATTCAGGCATCTTCTCAACCACTACGTGAATAGGTTGTGACTCCTCATCCTCCTCTTCAGGGGCGGCAACAACCTCATGTATCTCTACACGTTTGTCCTTGTCATCTTCTGTAGAGAAATCCGCTGTCTGAACATCAGCAGTGTTCTCCTTAATATCAATGACATCGCTCAATACTGTTTCCGGTTCAGGAGGTGGAGGTGGCGGAGGTGTTTCATCTCTAAATGTTACTTCTACCATTTCCTCGTCTTCCTCAACCGCTTCCTGTAGTGCCTCATCATACACTTTCATTTCGCTTTGCGCCCATTCAAAGGCTACAAACAAAATACCTAAGGCAACTACCAAACCAATGAGTATAGACGTCATTCTGCTGCTCTCAATGTCGGCTTTAGGTGATTTTTTAATTTCCATATTATTGTTAAGATATTTTAGCCTTGTTAAACAAGTTGTCTGCAAATTTAATCATAATTTTTGAATAATGCTGTATGTTTGGCTTATTTTTTTTAATAAATCGTTAAAAAACAAAAAACGCTAATAAAAAGAATGTACCTTAGGTTTTTTTTATTAACTTTGAACTCTTATTTAATAAGGTGTGAAACTAAAAAGGGAAATAGAATTTTGCAGGGTGCTTTTATCGGTGTTTTTGTTGACTACGATAGCCTCTAATGCGTATTGTCAGCAGATGGGTACGGCTGTAAGCACCTTTTTGGAGTTTCCCGTATCGGCACACACTGCGGCGTTAGGCGGGAATAATGTCTCCTTTATTGGCACTGACCACAACTTTGCATTTTCAAATCCGTCATTGCTTACATCGGCGGCGGCCAACAGAGTAAGCCTTAACTATTCCATATATATGTATCATACCGGATACGGAAGTGCCGCATATACCACAAAATTTTCTGACAAGGATGCCTTTATGGTTGGATTTCAAGGGGCTTTCTATGGCAAAATGGACAGTTATGACAAGTATAACAACAACATAGGTAAGGTTAATGCAAATGATTTTGCCCTTGATATAACCTATTCACGCTATCTTAACCAATATTTTTCAATAGGAGCCACACTTAAACCCGTAATAAACAGTTACGGAGGCTACACGTCATTTTCTCTTGGTGCTGATATAGGCGTTACTTTCCACCATGAGCCCACCCTTATAAATCTTGCTTTGGTTGTCCAGAATTTTGGAGGCCGACTGACTAAACCTCAAGATGTGGTGCTTGCTCCGCAATGGATGCCGCTTAATGTTGTGTTAGGATTTACTAAAAAGTTGAAAAAGGCGCCTTTGGCATTCCATCTGACATTGCAGAACCTTCAGAAATGGGATTACAATTATGCTACCAATAATATAGAGGAAAACGCTGGGAAAGTAAATGTTGGCAATATGATTGGCAGAAAATTCATAATAGGAATGGATGTTGTTCCAAAGTCAGAAAAGTTCTGGATAGGATTGTCATATAATTTTGACAGAGGCTTGAGCCTTGGAAACCCTGTGGTTCTGTCTCTTTCAGGGTTGTCATTTGGCGGTGGAGCCAAACTTTATATGTTTAGGCTTGGAGTTGGTGTGGCATTCTACAGCACTGCCGCAGTAACGGCACATTTCTCTTTGGCAATGGATATCAACTGGTTTAATGAGCGTAAGAAATTATGAAAAGAATTACAGTTGCTGTTGACGGATATTCCTCATGCGGGAAAAGCACTATGGCAAAAACCTTGGCGCACAGTGTAGGCTATATTTACGTTGATACCGGTGCCATGTACAGAGCTATTGCCTTGTATGCCATCAGAACTAATCTCATTAAAGGGAACATAGTGGACAAGAAAGGACTTATAGAAAGTCTGAAAAACATAACGGTCTCATTCTCACAAGACGGCACAACCATTCTTAACGGAGAAAATGTAGAGAAAGACATAAGAGGGTTGCAGGTAAGTCAGAGTGTAAGTTACATAAGTGCTGTACCTGAGGTAAGAAGCCATCTGGTGTCACTTCAGCGACAGTTAGGTAAGAACGGAGGCATTGTTATGGACGGCAGGGATATAGGAACCGTTGTGTTTCCTAATGCGGAGTTAAAGATTTTTGTAACCGCCGATGCTACCGTACGTGCAACACGCCGCTATGATGAACTGAAGGCAAAAGGTCAGGAGGCTGACTACAATGATATTCTTGAAAACATCAGACAACGAGACCATTTGGATGAGACCCGTGAGGTCAGCCCACTAAGAAAAGCCCCCGATGCCATATTACTTGACAATAGTAATATGACCAAAGATGAACAGAACAAGTGGGTTTTGGAGAAATTTGCTGAGATATGCCAAAATTGAGAGTTGAGATTGATAATGATTCAGGCTTTTGTTTTGGGGTTGTAAACGCTATAACAAAGGCGGAAAAGGAGTTGGAGAATACCAAAGAGCCTTTATATAGTCTTGGAGATATAGTCCATAACGGCGATGAGGTGAAAAGACTTTCAGAACGCGGACTCAAGGTGATAGAGCATTCAGCCATGAGCGAGGTTGCAGGTAAAAGGTTGCTGTTTAGGGCACACGGAGAGCCACCTTTAACCTACAAAGAGGCAGATGCTCTTGGCATAAAGATAATTGACGCAACTTGCCCTGTGGTACTTCAGTTACAGAAGAAGATTCGTAAAGCGTTTGTAGAACATCCTGATACGCAGATTGTTATATATGGAAAGAAAGGTCATGCAGAGGTAAACGGACTTGTGGGGCAGACAGACGGCAGAGCCATAGTGGTGGATGGTGTTGAGGATAAGGCAGGTATTGACGATATTGATTTCAGTAAGCCGGTAATGCTTTTTTCTCAAACAACAAAACCTCTTGATGGTTTTAACGCTCTTAGTGAATTCTTGGAGAGCAGAATGGCTGACGGAGCGGCATTTACATCTTTTGACACAATTTGCCGTCAGGTTGCAGGAAGAAGAAAAAAGATTGAGGAGTTTGCCTCAAGGCACAGTGTGGTGTTGTTTGTAGGTGGCGATAAGAGTTCAAACGCCAAGGCTCTGTTTGAGACGTGTGTGGCGGTGAATCCTAACAGCCATTTCATACAAAATGAGAACCAGATAGATATGAGTTGGTTTGACGGGGCTTCAAGTGTCGGAATCTGCGGTGCCACCAGCACCCCGATGTGGCAGATGGAAAGAATAAGTGAAAAGTTAAAAGTGAAAAAAGAAAAGTGAATATTGTTAATTACTAATTATTATACTATGTCTCAAATTAAATCAATTGGTGTGCTGACATCGGGAGGTGACGCACCAGGAATGAATGCCGGTTTAAGGGCTGTAACACGTACCGCAATTTGCAATGGTATGAAGGTTTTTGCCATATATCGTGGCTATAAAGGTCTTATCTCTGATGAGGTTGTGGAGTTCAAAACACAAGATGTAAGTAATATTATTCAACGAGGCGGCACAATTCTAAAGACTGCACGTTGCCCTGAGTTCGCCACACCTGAAGGCAGAAAACAAGCGTATGAAACCATTGTAAAGCATCAGATTGACGCTTTGGTTGTACTTGGCGGTGACGGAACTTTTACAGGAGCAAAGGCATTTGCCGAAGAATACAATATGCCTGTTGTAGGTTTGCCTTGTACTATTGACAATGACTTGTGCGGAACTGACTTTACAATCGGGTATGACACTGCACTTAATACAGTTATTGAGTGTGTTGACCGTATCCGTGATACAGCATCTTCTCACGAGCGTCTCTTCTTTGTTGAGGTTATGGGTCGTGACGCTGGTTTCCTTGCTCTTAACGCCGCTATTGCTGCTGGTGCTGAAGCTGCTGTAATTCCTGAGGAGGAGATAAAGAAAGAGGTTTTGGAAGAGGTTGTAGGTAACGGATTCCGTAAGACCAAAAACAGTAGTATAGTACTTGTTGCAGAGAGCGATGTTACTGGTGGAGCAAAGGGTATTGCTGAGGCTGCCAGAAAACTACACCCTGAATATGATGTGCGTGAGGTTATTCTTGGTCATATACAGCGTGGTGGTACGCCATCAGCACAAGACCGTATACTTGCAAGCCGTATGGGAGTTGCCGCAATAGAGGCATTGCTTGAGGGTCAGCGTAACATTATGGTGGGTATTATGAATGATGAAATTGTCTATGTTCCTTTCTCACGTGCTATAAAGGATGACAAACCAATTAACAAGCGTCTATTCAACGCACTTAGAACACTATCAATATAGACAACAGTCATATAAATATCAAAGGGGCAAGGGTCAATAATCTTAAGAACATAGATGTTGACATTCCTGCCGGTAAGTTTGTTGTAATTACAGGTGTCAGTGGCAGTGGTAAATCATCACTTGCCTTTGACACCTTGTATGCTGAAGGTCAACGCCGATACGTAGAAAGCCTTTCATCATACGCCAGACAGTTTGTAGGCAACAGACAACGCCCCGATGTTGACTTCATTGAGCATCTGCCGCCAGCCATAGCGGTGGAGCAGAAGGTTAAGACCCGCAATCCACGCTCAACAGTAGGCACCTCCACAGAGATTTATGACTATCTCAAACTTCTTTTCGCCCGAATAGGCAAGACCATATCGCCCGTATCAGGGGAGGTGGTCACAAAGCATACCATAAAAGATGTGCTTGACTATATAGCCTCGCTTCCGGAGGGGGAGAGAAGCGTATTGCTATCGCCGATAAATGACATTTCAAAACTTAGGGTTCTAAAAACACAGGGTTTCAGCCGTGTTTATGTGAATGGGGAATTTGTAAGAATTGATGATTTTGATGAGACCGCTTACCCCGATGCCTCGCTTATGCTTGTTGTGGAGCGTTTTACGGCAAGTGCTGAGCAGTCTTTTCTAAATAGAATGGCAGATTCAGTTGAGACCAATTTCTATGAGGGTGGCGGAGTATGTTATGTGGGAGATAGGGAGTTTTCAGAGAATTTTGAGGCTGATGGTATAAAATTTGAGGAACCGTCAGAACAACTGTTTAATTTCAACAGTCCTCTTGGAGCCTGCCCTAAATGTCAGGGTTACGGGAATGTCATAGGCATAGATGAGGATTTGGTTGTCCCCAACAA
>JAZUKL010000004.1:0-15589 GCA_045643245.1 Candidatus Enterocola sp. | reverse complement strand
TTGGTAGTTCTTTTGCGGATTGATTTTTGGTAGCAAATCAATGCCGAACTCCGCCTTAACCTCTTCTTTGCTTGCCCAAGGGTCATATACATCTACATTTACACCAAAGTCTTTCAACTCCTTGATAATGTCTATAACCTTAGTGTTACGCATATCGGGGCAGTTCTCCTTAAAGGTGATACCCAATACAAGGATATTTGCACCTTTGATTTTATGGTCTGCCTGAATCATAAGTTTCAGGGTCTTCTGGGCAATAAACTGAGCGATGCTGTTATTTACTCTACGCCCAGAGAGTATTACTTGTGGGTTGTAGCCAAGTGCGTTTGCCTTGTGTGCAAGGTAGTATGGGTCAACGCTTATGCAGTGTCCGCCTACAAGTCCCGGACGATACTTACGGAAGTTCCACTTGGTTCCGGCAGCCTCAATAACATCATTTGTATCAATGCCTACACGGTCAAATATAAGTGCAAGTTCATTCATAAATGATATATTGATATCACGCTGTGTATTCTCAATAGCCTTGGCAGCCTCTGCAACCTTCATTGATGGTGCCTTATGTGTACCTGCTACAATTACTGATTTATAGAGTTCATCAACTATTTCAGCAACCTCTGGTGTTGAGCCGGAAGTAATTTTCTTAATGGTGGTAAGGGTGTTCTCTTTGTCACCTGGGTTTATACGCTCCGGGGAATAGCCACAGAAGAAATCAACATTGAACTTAAGTCCTGACTGTTTTTCAAGTACTGGTACGCAATCCTCTTCTGTACAACCAGGATATACTGTACTCTCATAAATTACAATATCACCCTTCTTAAGCACACCGCCAAGCATAGCAGATGCCTTTAGAAGCGGTGTCAAGTCAGGATTGTTGAATTCATCAATAGGAGTTGGTACTGATACTATAAAGGTGTTGAAATCCTTTAACTTCTCTGGATAGCAGGCGAAACTAAGTCCTATACCAGAGTTGGACGCATAGAGGTCAGTAGCCTCTTTCATAGCGGCAAGATTTGCCTCCAAAGTATGGTCTTTGCCAGCCTGTAACTCTGCCACACGTGCGGCATTAATGTCAAAGCCAAGTACTCTGTACTTTTTACCAAATTCAATGGCAAGTGGAAGTCCCACATAGCCGAGGCCGATTACGGCGATTTTTCTTTGTTCCATTATAATTTAATAATTAATAGTTCATAGTTAAAAGTTGAAAGTTAACTTTCAATTTATTCACTTTACTCGTTTCGCTTCGCTCAACTCGTGAACCGAGGATGCGACATACCATAAGTCTAAATAATATTTGTACTAAAGCCTATCCGTATAAACTAAAGCAAGCTTTATTTTACACGGCTATACTTTAGTATCCAAACTCCGTTTGGAACTTCTGGTTATGTCTTTCACTCGCTTTCATCAAAATACTCTACATACTTATCCTTCCTATGTTGTCCGTAGCCATAGTAACCGTAATACTTGTTACCATAATGACCGTAGGCACCATAGTAGTTACTATAATAGCGGGAATATTCAAGTTTCTTAAAGTTAACGTCATTAAATACATAACGAATGTTCTGCACACCGTTTTGGAACAGGTTGTTAACTGTGTTCTTAAACAATTTCTTGTTGGTTTTGCCACAGCGGACAGAATATAGAATAACATCTGTATAGTCCATTACAGTGTAGGCATCGGCTACAAGGCCTATAGGTGATGTATCAACTATTATGTAACTGTACTCTTTTTTAAGTTTTTCCATCAGGCGTTTCATCATATCAGACTTAAGCAACTCTCCTGGGCTTGGAGGAATGGTACCTACAAGCAGCATATCAAATCGGTAGCGTGAATCCTTAATTATTGCTTGCTCTAATGTTATATCACCTGTCAGATAGTCTGAAATACCTTTATTGTAATCTATGTTCAAAAGGCTCTGAACAGACGGCTTACGCATATCAAGGTCAATAAGCAGTGTCTTTTTACCTGTAACAGCATATACGCCAGCCATATTTGCACTTATGTAAGTTTTACCATCACCTGACTGGGTTGAGGTAATCATTACAGTTATATTCTCTTTTCTGTGCAGTACATATTCAATTTGAGTACGTATTACACGATAACTCTCTGCAACACTGCTCTTTGGATGCTTATCAACTATAACCGGAGAACGGCTGTTTGTATGGCGAATGACACCCATAATTGCTCCACGGTTCTCACTCAGTTTGGTTATCTCCTGCTCCGTACGAATATATGGAACAAGCATCTCCTTAAGAATTATTATTCCAAGCGGTATCAACAGACCTATAATAAAATAGGTGGAATATGTCTTGTTTTTCTCCGCACCGTTTGTAAGTGTTGAGAAACGGGCACGCTCAAGAATAATATTATCAGGAGAGTTTGATGCCTTTTGGATTTGGGCATCGGCACGTTTCTGCATAAGGAATGAATAGTAGTCATCATTAAGTTTGAAACGGCGTTCAATATGTTGAAGTTGCTGCTCCTTATAAGGTTGCTCCTGCATAGCCTTCTCAATTTCAGCCATTTGAGCGGTAAGTTCAGTTTTCTGCAAATCCATCTCCACCTTTACATTCTTCAAAACCTCATTAATTTGAACCTTATAGGTGTCAAGTTCTCTGCCATATTTAGTATAAAGAGGACTCTTTGCACCCACTTCATTTCTCTTGATTTGAGTTTCAGTGTATTTGGTTACAAGACTTGTAAGGGCAGATTCATTGATTCCCAAATCTGTTGGTGCCATAAGGGACCCGTCCTCAACATTATTCTGCAGATAATCTTTCAAATACTTAAGATAAGACTCCTTAAGACGCATTTCAGATAGTTTTGCCACCACAGTATTATACTGTGAAACAAGCAAACTTCCGCCTGCCGTTGATGACACAAAGTTTGATGAACGATAGTTGTTAAGTTGCCCTTCAGATACTCTTATTGAGTCAGACAATGAACTCATCTGCTCATCAATAAAGTCAATGGTCTTTATGGCGGCATCATTCTTACGTGCAAGGTTATCAGCCAGGAACTCATCACAAAGTGCGTTCAAAAAATCCTGATCCTTTTCAGGCACTCCACCTGTTACAGTACACTTGACAACAGACGCTCCTTGCATAAGGAAATCAAAAGCAAGGCGTGATGAATAGTTCATTGCAAGTTGCTCTTTTTCATAAAACATAAAATAGAGTTTGCAACCTTGATAGAACATAGGGGTCTTATCAACGGTAAGGAAGAAGAATGAAGACTCCAGAGGTTCTCCATATTTCCCCTTCAGTATAACCTCAGGTGTGTCTCTCCCTTCAGGAATTATGATTTTATATGTGCCGTCACTATTATCATTAAATTCAAACTCACGGTTATATGAGCCTGCAACTACAAAATCCTTCTTAATATCAATTGGAGAACGTTTATAGTAGTTTGTGGTTTTGAAATGGCCTCTTGTATAGTAATCAGTGGTGAATTCAGGATGTTTCCCAATTACACGACTAATCAGGTCAAATGAGCCGAACATAATGACCTGGTTATTTACATTACGATACGCATGTTCAGCCACAAAACCTTGCATAAGGACGTTTGAGGAATTCATCATACCTTTATTCTCCTCAATAATTACAAGTGCTGAACTGGTGTATTGTGGTGCCCACTTCATGTTTTTAAGGAAGGCGGCAATCATAAAGATGGTTATGAATATAAGGAATAGCCACCACCCTTTTATTATACGTATAGCCCACGCAAAGAAATCAATGTTAGTACCTCCGTCATCATCGTCCTTTACAGGCTGCGGATTAGGCATGCCGTATGAGGCATTGTTGTATTGTCCGTTATATTGACTGTTATCAAATTCCATTATTTACTATATAAACCTGTTGTGATTCCTAAATTAAATATTGACACTAAGAAATTTATTGATGTTGTTATGGCTCCTATAGACTCAGCATAACTCTCAGACCTCCAAAAATTACCCTTAATAGGTCCTATATATATGACATCATTCGGCTGAATATAATAGTATTCCGACCCGATAATTGATTTTGCACGCATATCAAACTCCATAACATGTGTCTTACCCTCAATGTCAGGACGCAGAATACGTACATGCTTGCGGTCTGCATTTGATGCAATATTGCCAGCCAATGCAAGCGCCTGGAATATGTTTAATTTTTCTTTATAAAGTTCATACGCACCTTTATTACCTTCTGCAACTATATAGAACTTATCATTTGCAAGACCCACCTTTACCATTGCATCAGGCACATACTCTTTTATTCTTGCCTCTATGGTTTTGGCAGCCTCACGCACTGTAAGCCCTGCAACCGGTATATGGGATATATAAGGAATATCTATTGTACCATCTTCATAAACTCTATATGAGCGTGAATTGTTTGAGCTCAATCCAGAAGTTGAAGTATTCATATCAAACATGGCTGAAGCCTCTTCATTTGAGCTTAGAAGACGTATCTGCAACTCATCATTCTTTTGAATCTTATAGTAAGAGTACTCCACTTGTTCATACTGAGGCATCTTTTTACCATCTTGCAAAAGGGTTATTTTCTTATTGGTAATACAAGAAGAGAGCATCGGCAATACAATTATTGCTAATGCTAATGTCTTAACGGTTATATTTCTTCTGTTACCAATCATACTATTTTGCCGGTTTTGCCGCATTTATACAAAGGTTCACCACCTGCCAAATAAGCAGTCCGAACGATATGGTGGTTGTTGTAACTCCAAGTGCCGTAAGGAATGAATTTATACGGAAATACTGTCCTCCAAATGCCTTAACATAAATAATATCATTTGGCTGTATGTAATAGTATTCTGAGCCAATTATAGTTTTACTACGGAGGTCAAACTCTCTTATGGAAGTGGTGCCGTCCTGATTCTGACGAAGAATCTTAACTTTCTTACGGTCAGCATATTGACCTAAGTCTCCTGCAACAGCAAGTGCCTCAAAAATGGTCATTTTCTCCTTAGTGATTTGAAATCTTCCAGCCTTGTCATGTGCAACCAAGTTAAAATAACTGTTAACAAGTCTTACCTCTACAGAGCAGTCAATTACATACTCAACAAGTTTCTTTTCTATTGCCTCCTTTGCCTCACGGGTTGTAAGTCCTGCAACCTCTATTGCCCCTATATAAGGAAAATCTATAGTTCCGTCATCATATACCGTGTAGGTATATAGACCTTTTGAGTTGGAAGTTCTTACATTTCCTGTTGTAGTGCCTGCTCCGTCAGCATTAAAAATCTTTCTTGACTCAGGGTCAAGTGTTATTACACGTATATAGAGTTCATCGCTTTTCTGTATCTGATAGTCAGCAGGGGTGTACACCTCAGGATATGATGCAATGGAGCGGTCCGGTTCCTGCAAGTAACGCGTTCTGCGTGGGGTAACGCAAGAAGAGAAAAACGCTACCACTACTATTGACAATATCAGATTTCTATATTTCATTGGTGAATCGGTGAATCGATTAAACGATATGACCGAAGTAAAACTAAAAATACACCATTAAAAAACAAAAATTATCTGCCGGCTTGGGTTATATAATTCTTCAACTCATTATTAAACTCATCTGCCTTAAGCAAATCCTCCACTGTCAAGTGCATACGGTAACGCCAGCTGTTCTTTGAGTTGGACGGTACGTTAATACGCTCATCATGTGGATTCTCACGGCGGATTTGGGCATTAATGCTAAACAAATCCTGAATTTGGAATATACACCACATGGCAGGGCTGTATAGGTGCTGCACAAGAATGTCACGGCAAACCCACCACTCTGCAAAATATGGAGCACCGCCCCAATGTCCTAACTGTTGGTTATAGAAACGTTGTGTTACGTCTGGTTTCTCCTCCCACCAGCCACGTATGGTACTCATATCGTGGGTTGACGGAGTTACAACAGATAGGTATTTTGCGTCAGCAGGATGAAAGAACTCAATGGTGTCAATTTTTGGAGCACGCTGAATTTCAAGGCTGAGTATGCCAAGTTCATTCATGACTGATGTTACGCAGTCTGCCATCATACCAAGGTCTTCACCGCAAACCATCATGTTAGTGCTACGCTTTATTGCAGGCAGCTTACGCAGTGCACTGTATTTCCAGTGTCCGTCCTGACGGCGATAGAAATAGTCAACATATATCTCCTCTATCTTGCGTTTTGTATAGTCATCAAGATAGCGGAAAGTTGTAAGTACCTGCATTCCGTATCGTGGATAGAATTGAGTGCCGTTTGAACCTTTAACTTCAAAGAACAGTACGTTTGAAACAAGGTCAAACAAGCCCCACTTGATTTTTTCTGAAATCTGACGTTTGTCAAACATTGCCTGAATCTTAGACTGTGTATCACAGAATGGCATCAGACGTAGTATCCAGCCGTCAAATATGTCAATGCAGTTCTCCTTAACCCAAGCGGCGTCATCGCCAAAGATTTCCCAAATTACGCTGTCTGTAATAAACGGCATGCAGAAACGGTTGTAGTCAAAACGCAAACCGTGTTCTCCAAACTCATTTATGTGTACAGGTATTGAAGGGTTAAGATAGCCCATGATACCCTCTACATGTTCTGTTGGAATGTTCCAAATACGGAAGAATCCAAGTATGTGGTCAATACGGAAAGTGTCAAAATAGTTACCCATAACACGGAAACGTGATTTCCACCATTTAAAGCCTCTCTCCTCCATCTTTTCCCAATTGTAGGTAGGTAGTTCCCAGTTTTGTCCCTTAATGGCAAACATATCAGGTGGAGCACCGGCTGCCATATCCATGTGGAACAGTTCAGGATTAACCCATGTGTCAACGCCGTTACGGTTTACGCCGATAGGAATATCACCCTTAATGATAATGCCGTTTTGGTGTGCATAGTTAACCGCTTCTTGAAGTTGCAAGTGTAAATTGTACTGAATAAAGTAGTTTACTGCAACCTCATCAAAATTACTCTTAATGAATTTGTCAATTTTTGTCTTGTTATAGACAGCATATTCACCCCATTCGCTGTAATTACATGTGCCAAACTTATCTCTAAGTGCACAATAGGCAGCGTATGGTACAAGCCATTCTTCGTTCTCCTTAAAGTATGCTTTAAACCCTTCAGATGCTAAGAAAGAGTCTTTCTCTTGCATATAAAGGGCTTTGGCATAAGCAATCTTGAAATTAACAACCTCAAGGAACTCCACCATAGGCAGTGCATTCAAACGTTTTTGTGTTTCGTCATACTGTTTTGCAAGGTCATTCTCTGAATTGAGTTTGCCCATTGCCGGCAAGTTAAGGTATAACGGAGAGAATCCGAATGCCGTAATTGCCGCGTATGGAAGTACATCAGCATCGGTATGTGTTCCTATGGTGTCATTGAGAGGAAGCACCTGGATAAGTTTCAAGCCTACCTTATGAGCCCAATCTACAAGCAGTTTAAGGTCTGCAAAATCGCCGCAACCGAAACTGTTGTTTGTACGGATTGAGAATACAGGTATACCAACACCTGTTCCGTGGAACTGTGTAGGGTTAAAATTAGCAAATGTTCCTGATACTATTGTCAGGGAGTTTGCGTTTCTGATGTTTGGGGTGTATCTGTCAGGACCATCTTCAAAATATTTGAATTTCTTGTCCTCAATGTCATACACTGCAAACTTATAATTTATTGCATCTTGATTGTCTTTACTTAAATCTACCTTTACACTCCACCAAGGATATGACTGATTGTCCATGAGAAGTGCCTTTGAGGTATCCCAATTACCAAGGGATTTACAACTTCCTACAACGCAAAGAGCCTCACCTGACTTAAGCAAAGGGGCTTTCACACGCAAAATGTGTGTATATTTAAGTTTCTTCTTTTCAGGTACCGATTCATAGTTTTTCTTGAACAGTACATTCTGGAAAGGAGAGGTCATAAATACATTTTCAATGGCACCAGGGTTATTCCAAGTGTCATACAAATATATATTTTCTGTTTTGCTTGGGTCTACTTTTATTATTCTGTCATCGCCCCACTCTACGGTGTCTATTCCGTTTGAATTACGCAGCACATACTTATATTGGAATTCAAATGGCTCCGTGCCCTTTATTTCAAGGTCATAACTCCAATTCTCTTTCCATTGGAAGTTCATATAAACGGCTTTTGACGTATCACCGCCACCAAGTTGTGGCAAAGTACCGCTTAGTGCCATGTTCTGACCCCAAGAGGTGAAGTAGTTAATGTTAAAGTAGATATGCATAGGATATAGTTAATAGTTAATAGTTAATAGTTAATAGTTAATAGTTAATAAAGAATAAAGAAAAGTTAATATAATTTGCAAAGATAATAAATTTAAAAGTCTTCTCCAAATATATTATCAGTTTTATTGATATCTTCAGGTAGGGCACGACAATCATACTTGTGCATAATATCACGCGGAATGTTGAAATGAGTGGTATCGGAGTATTGTAATGTGCTGTCAGCATAGACTTTCTGCATATACAACGCCCAGATAGGAAGGCTCATTGAAGCACCCTGCCCTTCTGCCATTGAATCAAAGTGAATGGAACGGTCTTCACCGCCAACCCATGCGCCGTTTACAAGTTCAGGAGTGACACCCATAAACCAACCGTCAGAGTTATTGTTTGTAGTACCTGTCTTACCACCTATATCACCCTTGAAACCGTATCTGTAACGCAGTCGCACGCCCGTACCCTCATTAATGACGGCTTGCAACATTATAAGCATCTCATAACTTGTCTCCTCACTTATTATTTCAGAAGTCACAGGGGTGAAACGCTCAAGCAAGTTGCCTTTGTTGTCCTCAATTCTGGTGACATACAGAGGCTCCACTCTGATTCCTTGGTTTACAAAAGTTGTATAAGCCCCTACCATCTCTTTTACTGACACTTCACAAGGTCCTAAGCACAACGATACTACAGGGTCAATATAACTCAATATTCCAAATGAATGCATCAGATTTACAAGGGCTTGCGGGCTGTAATCCCTAATCAGTTGAGCTGAAATCCAGTTGTTTGAATTTGCAAGACCCCAACGCAGAGTCACCATCTCACCTATGTGCTTTTTGCCTCCGTCACGAGGTTGCCACATATCGCCGTTAGGCAGATATATAGTAGGCTGAATATTAGGCAGTTTATCACACGGATGAGAGCCTTCCTCCATAGCCAAAGTGTAAAGATACGGCTTTATTGTAGAACCTACCTGACGCTTGCCTTGAGTAACCATGTCGTACTGAAAAGCAGAGAAATTAGGACCGCCCACATACGCCTTTACGTGTCCGTTATGCGGGTCCATTGACATGAATCCGCATCGCAAGAAGAATTTGTCCCACCTGATTGAATCCATCGGGGTCATAACGGTATCAACATACGATGTGCCGTCAAACACTTTCATTGGCACAGGTGTGCTGAAAGCCTCCTCTATCTCTGCAGTACTCATGCCTGCACGCTTATGGTTTATGTATCGTTCCGACTGCCGCTTTGAGCGTTGCATAATCTGCTCACGCTCATCTTTAGTTAGAATATATGAGAACGGTGCATAACTCTTGCCCTTCTTCTCCTGAAAGAACTTCTTTTGCAGATAGCCTGTAATATGCTCATTTACAGCCTCTTCTGCATACCGTTGCATACGAGAGTCAATGGTTGTGTAGATTTTTAGACCGTCAGTGTAAATGCTGTATTTTGAGCCGTCAGGCTTACGGTTCTTATTGCACCAACCATAAAGCGGATTGGTTTCCCAAGCCAAAGAATCCTCATAGAATTTCTGGTCTTGCCACGATGCGTACCTGTCTCTGTCAGGTTTATCTGCGGTAAGTGTCCTACGCAAAAACTCACGGAAATAAGGAGCAGGACCTGTTTTGTGGTCAACCTTTTGAAATTTAAGCTCTATAGGTATCTGTTTTAGGGAATCACACTCAGCCTTAGTTATAAAGTCATTCTTATACATTTGGTCAAGAACCGTATTCCTACGCCCTTGAGTACGCTCCAAAAATCTGTTAGGATTAAAGTATGAAGGGTTCTTGCACATACCCACAAGCATTGCACTCTGCTCTATGTTCAGTTTGTCAGGAGTGGTGCTGAAATATACCTGTGCCGCACTTTTTATACCAACCGCATTGTTCAAAAAATCAAATTGGTTAAGGTACATTGCAATGATTTCCTCCTTAGTATAGTATTTCTCAAGTTTTACCGCAATCACCCACTCTATAGGCTTTTGCATTGCCCTTTGGAAAAGGTTTTCCGCCTGTGGCGAGTAAAGTTGCTTTGCAAGTTGCTGGGTGATGGTACTGCCTCCGCCAGCCTGTTTTCTATGGAACAGACCTCTAAGCACAACGGCTCTGAACAATGCCTTTACATCGATGCCTGAATGGTCATAAAATCTTGCATCCTCAGTTGCCACAAGTGCCTGTGTCATATAAGGTGAGATTTCATTATACTTTACAGCCACACGATTGTCTTTTCCGTAGAAATATCTGCCTATAAGCACTCCGTCTTCAGAGTAGATTTCTGTTGCAAACTTGTTTTTAGGGTTCTGCAACTCTGCAATATCAGGTATATACCCTATTGCTCCGGCGTTTATAAGTGCAAACAGCACTACTGCCGTCAGCACCCCAGCACCAAATAGAATCCAAATTGCTTTTATAATTTTTTGTTTCATATTTGTTTTAACCATGTTACTTAGTTATGTTCGTCATATCGAACGAAGTGAGATATCTTTATTAAGATCTCTCGCTAATGCTCGAGATGACGGGAGAATTATCTTTTCCCTTTAACTTCCCCTATTATGTACCCTTTAGCTTTAGGGTTGGTGGAGAAGGCGGTTAGCAGTTGCTTCACACGTTTCTTGTCAACATCAAAGAATGTAAACCTTGGGCTGATATCTATATCACCTATATTAATAGACTTGTCGCCTGTAACGTCATTTATCAATCCTAAAAGTCGTTTTGGCTCAAAGCCGTCCTTCTTGCCACGATTAATCTTAAGCCTTAATGTATCTCCCTTGTCTGCCACACGCATCTGACGGCGTGATTTTTTGAAACCGTCATCCTCAATATAAGCCCCACGTCTATTCTTTCCATCACCTGAAGAACGTTTTTTACTGCTGTTAATCTCCTGCTGAACAGAGGCGTTAAGGTCTGTTGAATTATGATAGTATTCAAGCAACTGATTGAACTGAAGGGCTATGAATCGGCGTATAATGTCATCACGGTCCATATCTTTAAGAAGCTCAATGACATCAGGCATAAAACGCTCTATCTTCTTGTCAGGCTGAAGGTTCTGCATTTTTTCAACCATATAGTAGAGTTGTTTTTGGCACACCATACCGCCTGAAGGAATCTCCATTTGATTGAACGGATGGTTTATGGCACGCTCAATGGGCTTAATGGCACCCTTCTCTCTTGGTGTTACAAGTGCAATTGATATACCGCTTTTATTTACTCTACCTGTTCTGCCGCTACGATGTGTGTAGGTTTCACGGTCATCGGGCAAGTTATAATGTATTACATGGGTAAGGTCATTTACATCAAGTCCGCGTGCTGCAACATCAGTGGCAACAAGTATTTGCAAGGCACGCAGACGGAACTTGTTCATTACGCTATCTCGCTGTGCCTGAGATAAATCTCCATGCAAGGCATCTGCATTATAGCCGTCAACCATAAGTTTTTCAGCAACATCTTTTGTCTCTTGACGGGTACGGCAGAAAACTATTCCGTAAATGTCAGGATAGTAGTCAAGAAGGCGTTTCAAAACTTCATAACGTGTTGATTGTTTGGTAAGTACAAAATAATGCTCAACATTTTTAGCAGCCTCATTCTTTTTTCCTACCGATATTTCCACCGGCTCCTTCATGTAGTTCATTGCAATCTTTGATATTTCTGCCGGCATTGTGGCAGAGAACAGCAAGGTGCGACGGGTATCGGGGGTCTTTTCAAGTATGGTGTTTATATCATCAAGGAAGCCCATATTGAGCATTTCATCAGCCTCATCAAGTACAAGATAGTTTAGGTTATCAAGGTGTACTTTCTTGCGTTCCATTAGGTCAATAAGGCGACCTGGCGTTGCTACAAGTATTTGTGGTGTAGTGTCAAGTTCCTTAAGTTGTTTGCGAATATCTTCACCACCATATACTGCAACTATGTGCATAGGCAGGTTTTTGGCGTATTTTGAAATTTCTCCTGCTATCTGAACGCATAGTTCACGGGTTGGGGAAAGTATTAAAGCCTGAGTGGTTTTTGCCTTTGGGTCTATTGTTTGTAAAATAGGCAGTCCAAACGCCGCTGTCTTGCCTGTGCCTGTCTGTGCAAGTCCTACAACATCGCCGGTCTCATTTAATAAATAAGGTATCACCTCCGCCTGAATTTCAGACGGCGTTTCAAAACCCATTTCCGCTATGGCGGTGAGAATTTCCTGCTTCAGATTTAATTCATTAAAACTCATATAATACTTATAAAAATTAAAACTCATATATACAGCAAACTTTTCTTCGGACTTCAACCCTTTTGTAAAGGGTTTCAGCCCCTCCCATTAGGGTTTGTAACCCTAACGGGTCCCTCCCCCTGTACGACTCCGGGGGTGGAGACGCCTCAAAAAGTTTCTGTATATATTTTTACGTTTTAATTTTCAACTTTCAACTATAATATATTTTCTTGCCTGCCGCAAGTGTGTTAATCATCAGGCTGCAGATTGTCATAGGACCTACGCCACCGGGAACGGGGGTTATGTAGGAGCATTTTGAAGCAACCTCATCAAATTTGACATCACCTTTAAGTTTGAATCCCGATTTTGTCTCTGTGCTTGGAACACGTGTTGTACCTACATCTATAATTACTGCCCCATCCTTAACCATATCAGCCGTAACAAATTCAGGCTTGCCAAGTGCCGCAATTATTATATCGGCGTTCTTACATATATTTTTTAGATTCTGTGTGTGCGAATGGCATATTGTAACAGTTGCATCAGTACCCTTCTGCATCATTAGAGAGGCAACGGGCTTACCAACAATATTGCTTCTGCCAAGAACCACGCAATTCTTACCTTTAGTCTCAATGTTATAGTGTTTCAATAACTCCACGATGCCCTTAGGGGTGGCACTTACAAAGCATGGAAGCCCTATTGACATACGCCCTACATTAATTGGGTGGAATCCGTCAACATCCTTTTTATATGATACAGACTCAATGATTTTCTGCTCATTTATATGTTTTGGAAGCGGAAGTTGTACAATGAATCCGTCTATTTCAGGATTATTGTTAAGTTCATCAATTTTTGCAAGCAGTTCTGCCTCCGTTACATCTGATTCATAGCGGATTAGCGTAGACTCAAATCCACACTCGGCACATGACTTGACTTTATTTGCAACGTATGTCTCGCTGCCTCCGTCATGACCTACAAGTATGGCTGCAAGGTGAGGACGTTTGCCTCCTGCAGCAACTATCTGCTTAACCTCTTCTGCTATCTGTTGCTTAATTTCTGTTGCAACTGCTTTTCCATCTATAAGTTCCATATTAATTCGTCATGTTGAGCGTAGCGAAACATCTATAGATTCTGTTTGTACAAATTCACTGCACATCAACATATCCTAAATCAATTTCATTCCACTCAGGATTTATACTATTAATTAATGTTTCTTTTTTTATTCTAGTCCAGCCTTTAAGTTCTTTCTCTCTATTAATTGCACTCTCTATATCATTAAAACTCTCATAGTATATACAATATTCAACCTTATATTTATCTGTAAACGAATTGTGATATATATGATTTTTATGTTCGCATATCCTCCTTGTTATATCATTGGTAACACCTATGTATAAGGTTGTTTTCGTATAATTTGTAAGTATATAAACGTATCCCCCTTTTTTCATTGCCAAATAACTCAAATAGATTCTTCGCTTCGCTCAGAATGACGTTAATGTCTTTTATTAAATTTATGACTCTGCACCGCCTTCATCATTTTACGCATGCCGTCAAACTGCTTTACAAGCCTGTTCAGTTCTGTAATATCAACTCCTGCACCTTTACATATACGTTGTTTACGAGAACCGTTTATACAATCAGGATTGCGGCGTTCATACGGAGTCATTGACTGAATCATTGCCTCTATATGTTTGAACGCATCGTCCTGTATATCAACATCTTTGAGAGCCTTACCCATTCCAGGAATCATACCCATAAGGTCTTTCAAATTACCCATCTTTTTAATTTGCTGGATTTGTTTCATAAAGTCCTCAAAATCAAACTGATTCTTGGCAATTTTCTTTGAAATGCGGCGGGCTTCAGCCTCATCATATTGTTCCTGTGCCTTTTCAACAAACGATACAATATCGCCCATTCCAAGTATTCTGTCTGCCATACGGGAAGGATGGAAAACGTCTATTGCCTCCATTTTTTCCCCGATACCCACAAACTTGATAGGCTTGTTCACAACATTCCTAATTGAAAGAGCCGCACCGCCACGGGTATCGCCGTCAAGTTTTGTAAGTACAACACCTGTAAAATCAAGACGCTCATTAAATTCCTTTGCAGTATTGACTGCATCCTGACCTGTCATTGAGTCAACTACAAACAGGATTTCCTGAGGTGCAACAGCCTTTTTAATGGCGGCAATCTCAGTCATCATAGCCTCATCAATGGCAAGACGGCCTGCGGTATCTATGATTACAACATCGTTGCCGTCCTTGCGAGCCTGCTTAACGGCATTCTCAGCAATTTGAACTGCATTCTTGTTATTCTCTTCAGCATAAACAGGCACGTCAATCTGCTCTCCAAGCACCTTCAGCTGGTCAATGGCGGCAGGACGATATATGTCACAGGCTACCATCATAGGGTGTTTCCCCTTCTTGGTCTTAAGCATCTTAGCAAGTTTACCTGTGAATGTGGTCTTACCTGAACCTTGCAGACCGCTCATAAGAATGATGGCAGGTCTGCCGGCGTCTGACTTGACATTGAGTTCAACGTTCTCCCCTCCCATCAACTCTGTAAGGTTGTCATGAACCACCTTAATTAATAACTGTTGCGGGTTAATGGAGTTTATGACGTTCATACCCATGGCCTTGGCCTTTACATTATCTGTAAACTCCTTGGCTGTCTTGTAGTTGACATCAGCGTCAAGCAACGCTTTTCTAACGTCCTTCAGAGTCTCGGCTACGTTAATCTCAGTGATTCTGCCTTGACCTTTTAGAATCTTAAATGAACGCTCCAGGCGCTCGGATAAACTTTCAAACATAATAATATAAATGAGAAATGAGAAATGAGAAATGAGAAAGAAAAAACAACTCTCCTTTCTCCTTTATCCTTTCTCCTTTAAAAATATGAACTCCCATCAAAGCAATGCGTGCAAACCTTTTCTTTTGGTAGTCCTATTGCTTTGATTAGTGCATCTACTGTGTTAAACTTCAATGATGTTAAATTAAAGCGCTTGCGAATATCCTCCACAAGGCGTGCGTGTTTCTCTGATGTTGGGTCAACATACTCCTGCAGGTTGGCATCGTGGCGACCCTCATACTGCTCTATGTAATAACGAGTTACAAGTTCCAAATCATTCTGTGTGGCGGAGAAGTTCAGGTAACGGCAAGAGTAGATAAGCGGCGGACAGGCGATACGCATATGCACCTCCTTGGCTCCGTACTCATACATCATCT
>JAZUKL010000003.1:0-30067 GCA_045643245.1 Candidatus Enterocola sp. | reverse complement strand
TTCCAGACAACACCAGCTACACTCGTATGTATGATTTCTTGGATGAGTTGGCTATGGATGGGATTATTGATATAAATTCTGCACTGTAACCTTATAGCAGAAATATGATAGCCGCCAAACTTAAAGAGGCTCAAAACAAGGATTCTCTGCTGTTTAAGCGTCAGAAAAAGGATTTGGATTTCTTTATCAGCGAGTTTGCCAATGAACTTGACACCATGCCTAAGGCATACGTTCACTATACTAACAAAAAGACTTTTGACCTCTCTCTATTGCAGCCTCAATTTATTTTTCATAACAAGCATTTTAAGGCATCCATCAGACCTATCTTGGGTATGCACGTCTATATGAATGGTAACGGACCTATCCTAAAGCGTTGGTATGGTGCTGATTTGCAGATGGATATAGTTAATCATATATCTATTTGGGGGAGCATACGTGATAACTCTTGGACTGGCAAGTATCTTAATAAAAACAAGGTTAAAACTGAAGCGGAACGCAGTTATATGGCTCGTATGTCGCAGCCTGATTTCCTTTATAATCTGCCTGGAGTTCAGTACAAGGAGGCTAATTATGGTGGTGACTACAGCGATGTAAGGGCTGGTATCCGTGCCTACGCTTGGTTTGGTAGCATCGGGTTTGTAAAGGATAACTTGGAGTGGGGTGACACTTATACTTGCAGTAACATTATATCGGGTAGGCAACCCTCTTTCCCGATGATTGAGTTAAAACTTACACCTTGTGATTGGTTCCGTTTTGATTATATCCACGGATTTATGATAAGTAATGTGGTGGATAGCACCAAATGGTATTGGGAGGAGAATTACTCTGATATAGGTGTGGGTAAGAAGCACTACAGACCTATGAACAAGTATATTGCAGCCAATATGTTCACTTTTATACCTATCAAGGGTCTGCACTTGGCTTTTGGAAATTCTGTAATATATTCTGGTGAGTTTCAGCCTATATTCCTGATTCCGTTTGCATTTTTCAAATCGTTGGACCACCTTACCACAAAGGGTATGCAAATGGAGAACCAAAACTCTCAAGTGTTTATAAATCTTAGTACATATAATATTCCTCACACTCATCTGTTCTGCTCTTTCTACATAGATGAGTTTAGTCTTGAACGTTGGAAACCCGATAACAAACAGCGTAACTTGGTTAGCTACAAGGCTGGTTTTAGTGTAAGCAACTGGCCACTTAAGAATGTGTCTGTAGGTTTTGAATATACAAGGTCCAATATTTTGTGCTACAAACACTCTATACAATCTATAACTTGGGCTTCTAACAGTTACAATATGGGGCATTATCTTGGCGATAACTCTCAGCAGTTCTTTGCGTTTATTAACTACAAGCCTATACGTCAGCTAAACCTGAATCTCTCTTATACCAAAGACCAGAAGGGTAATGACTATGAGTATGTACGCCATCCTTACGATAAGGGTGTGTCTATTGCTCAACCTGTTCTCAAGGATATTCTTTGGGAGAACGATATTGTATCTTTCAAGGCTCTTTATGAGGTTTGGCCTAATGCATACGCCATAGTTAATGTGGATTGGAACTATGCACGTGGGCATAATCTTGATTACTCTAAAGCCATAGTTGCCGATAATCAACTTACTGCTGATGAGGCTTTAGACAAATTTACTCCCTCTTTCTACAAAGGCTCTAACGTTACCTGCACCATAGGCCTCTCCATCGGGTTCTGAAAACCCTCCCACAACCATTTGAATTTTTTTGTTTACTTCTTGTAAGTATGGTTTTATATATATAAAACCAAATGTGCAAAAGTAATATGTATGCCCCAAAGAGGCGTCCGCACCCACGCGGACGTACAGTGGGAGGGACCCGTAGGCTCCCAGAACCGTACGGGAGGGCCGAATACCTTCACAGAAGGTATGAGTCCTCTGGGGGCATACATATTACATATTCAGAAAACTTTAAACAATGTTAATAAAAAAACTTGCGTATGTGATTAAACATCAGTAAATTTGCACCATTATTGTAATCAAACATTTATACTAAACGTATCATTATGAAAAAAATTCAAATGGTTGACTTAAAAAGTCAATACGAGAAAATCAGAGAACAAGTCAATTCCGGCATTCAGGAAGTGATTGACACCACATCATTTGTAAAGGGTGGTAAAGTAACAGAGTTCCAGGCAGAACTGGAGAAATACCTTGGCGTAAAGCACGTAATTCCTACGGGAAACGGCACAGACGCACTCCAAATTGCCCTTATGGGACTTGGCTTAAAGCCTGGCGATGAGGTGATTACACCAACATTCACATTTATTGCAACGGCAGAGGTTGTTGCATTGCTTGGGCCTACCACTGTAGTTGTAGATGTTGATATGGACACATTCAACATGAGCATCGAGTCTGTAAAAAAAGCAATTACACCTAAAACCAAAGCAATAGTGCCTGTTCATCTTTTCGGGCAGAATGCCAATATGGAAGAACTATTGAAGATAGCAAAAGAGCATAATTTATACATTGTTGAGGACGCTTGCCAATCAATAGGGGCTGAATATACATTCTCAGACGGCAGAAAAGTAAAATCGGGTTGTATAGGAAACATTGGCTGTACATCATTTTTCCCATCAAAGAACCTTGGTTGCTACGGTGACGGTGGTGCAATTTTTACCAACGATGATGAACTTGCAGCAAAAATGCGTGCCATTGCAAACCATGGTATGGTAGTCCGCTATCATCACGATTTGATAGGTGTAAACAGCCGACTTGACAGCATTCAGGCAGCAGTATTGCTTGCTAAGCTTCCACATCTTGATGAGTATATTGCAGCACGTCAGAAAGCTGCCGCTTATTACAACAAGGCATTTGCTTCATGCTCAAAAATTACAACTCCTATTTGCAAGGACTTTACAACACACGTATTCCATCAATATACACTTAAACTTGACGCTTCTGTTGACAGAAACGCACTTCAGGCAGGACTTAAAGAGAAGGGTATTCCTGCAATGATTTACTATCCTGTTCCATTACACCTGCAGAAAGCTTATCAGGACCCACGCTACAAGAAAGGCGATTTCCCTGTAGCAGAGAAACTTATGGATTGCGTTCTCTCATTACCAATGCACACAGAGCTTGATGATGAGCAACTGAAATTCATTACAGATGCTGTTTTGGAACTTCTCAAATAATGTTTTTAATTAAATTTGAAGTTCACATCAGTGCTCCCGCACAAAACGCTTCCACTTGGAGGAGCACAGCATTGTTTGAGCGAAGCGAGTTTGCGAGCACCGCAACAAGTTTGGCGTTTTGAAGGGAAATAAGCACGTTCTAGTGAACGAGAATTTAATTAAAAAATTAATATTATTATCAATTATGAGTTACTTTAAGCACGAATCCTCCTACGTTGACGAGAATTGCATCATCGGGGAAGGAACAAAGATATGGCACTTCAGCCACGTTATGAGTGGTTGTAAGATTGGTGAGAACTGCAATATAGGTCAGAATGTGGTTATAAGCCCCGATGTAATATTGGGCAATAACGTTAAGATACAGAATAATGTATCTGTTTATACAGGTGTTATTGCAGAAGATGACGTATTTATGGGTCCGTCTATGGTATTTACAAACGTGATTAACCCACGTAGCCATGTAAGCCGTAAAGATGAGTACAAACAAACCTTACTAAAAAAGGGCTGCTCTGTAGGTGCCAATGCCACTGTAGTTTGCGGACACACAATAGGAGAGTATGCTCTGATAGGTGCCGGCACTGTGGTTACAAAAGACGTTAAGCCGTTTGCCCTGATGGTAGGCAACCCTGCCCGCCAACTTGGTTGGGTTAGCGAGAATGGACAAAAACTCCATTTTGATGCTGACGGCAATGCCACATGCCCAGCCACCGGACAAGAGTATAAACTTAAAGATGGTTTTGTTACAAGAATAAAATAAAAGGTACAAGGGACAAGGCTTGACCCTTGACCCTTTAACCTTGACCCAATAATTAAAAAAATATGATTAACTTTGCAGTAGTGGGCTTGGGGCATATAGGAAAGCGCCATGCCGAGATGATAAGACGTAATCCAAACGCACAGCTTGTTGCAGTTTGTGACGTACTTCCAAAAGAGAAGATAGACCCTGAAATTACAGAGGACTATTACAATGACTATAACGAGCTATTGAAACGCTCAGATATAGACGTAGTTAACATTTGCAACCTAAATGGTTACCATGCAGAATATGCCATAAAGGCATTGGAGGCAAAAAAACATGTGGTACTTGAGAAACCTATAGCACTTACAAAATCAGATGCAGAGAAAATAGTTTTCAAGTCACTTGAGATGAGCCGCTCAGTATTCTGTGTTATGCAGAACCGTTACTCTCCACCGATGGCTTGGCTAAAGAGCCTTGTTGATGAGAAAAAACTTGGTGAGATATATTTTGTTAAGGTTGATGCATTCTGGAACAGAGACGGAAAATACTATCAGAAAGGTAGTTGGCATGGTACAAACGCCCTTGACGGTGGTACATTGTTCACACAGTTCAGCCACTATATTGATATGATTTATTGGCTGTTTGGTGACATTACCAACATTCGTGGCAAGTTTACAAACTGCTCACACGGTGATTTGATAGAGTTTGAAGATACCGGTTGTGTTGATTTTGACTTTATAAATGGCGGTATCGGGTCACTAAACTATTCTACATCTGTATGGGATAAGAACCTTGAAAGTTCAGTTACAATAATAGGCTCAAAAGGTACCGTTAAGGTTGCCGGTCAGTATATGGACACCGTAGTTCACTGTCACATAGAGGATTATGAGATGCCTGAACTTAAAGAGCCTACACACGAGAATGACTTTGGAGCATACAAAGGTGCCGCTCAAAACCACGGTTTTGTAATTCAAAACGTTATTGAGACTCTTAATTCAAAGGGTGCCATAGCCACCAACCTGCTTGAGGGTATGAAGGTGGTTGATATCATTGAGCGCATCTATCAGGAGCGTGACCGTAATTTCAAGCCCTTTAAGGCGTAATGGATTTCACACTTAAAAAATATGAGGAATTGGTGCTTGCTCTTAAAGATGCAGGCTACCAATTTCTTACTTTTGAGCAATATTGTACGCTTAAGGCAAGTGATGACCCTAATGCCTTTCCTGAAAAGTTTATAATCCTTCGCCACGATGTTGACAAGCGTGCGAATTACTCTTATAATACTGCTATGATAGAGTATTCGCAAGGAATTAAAGCCACTTATTACTTTAGAGTGACACCTGATAGCAATAAGCCTGAATTCATACATAAAATAGCATCGTTAGGACATGAAATAGGGTATCACTATGAAGATATGAGCATTTGTAACGGCGATGTGGATAAGGCTTACAAACATTTTTTGGAGCAGTTAAACCATTTCCGCACATTCTATTCTGTAAAGACCATTTGTATGCACGGAGCGCCAACCAGTAAGTTTGACGGCAAGGATTTGTGGAAAAAATACAACTACTCCGATGCAGGAATAATAGGAGAGCCTTATTTTGATGCTGATTTTTCAAATCTGTTTTATCTGACCGATACCGGACGTATGTGGGACGGATACAAGGTCAGCGTAAGAGATAAGATTCCTGTTCATCAAGACCGTTGGAATGCTGAAGGATTTACATATCACTCTACAAATGATGTGATTAAAGCCATTAAGAACGGCACTTTGCCAAACAAGGTTATGATTACAACCCACCCTCAACGCTGGACAGACAACCGCAAGATATGGATTAAGCAATGGGTCCTACAGTCTGCTAAGAATCTCATTAAGTATATACTTATTAAAGGAGAAATGAGAAAGGAGAAATGAGAAAGTCTCCTTTCTCCTTTCTCCTTTACTCTGGTTTCGCCTTGATATCAAGCTTATATTGTTTCATCTCCTGAGACTTAGTGAACGGCATAACCTCAAATTGAACAGAATTAACCTTAATGGAACCGGTCTGCTTAAAGTTGATTGGTTCCTTTATTTTGCGGTCTTCAGCATGAATGTCAGTTATCACATTCTTCTCCTTTACCGCTACACGGTCATCAATTTCCTGATAAAGAATATTACGTTTAATGTCAACATGCATTCTTTTAACACGATACTTTTCAAATGAATCGCCAGCAATAAACAGAGTGTTAAGCATTTGCAACTGTTCACCATTAAGTTTGTATCCAAACGGAATATTTACATCAACAACAAGTGACTGAGACAATTTCTGAATCCTGTATGAATATGGATGAATAAAATAATTCAAAACCAATTCACCCTTAACTATACCTAATATATTACGGCTTTCCGTATAGGTCAAAACTGTTACAGAATCACGCTCCTCAACATTCCATTTGCTTGGAGAGTCTGACATCTTATTAAACATATACTTGACTCCGCTTCCCCAAAGGAATTTGTGAACCCAACGGCTTGAATCGGCGTAATGAACAAGCTTGGCGTTTGTCTCTTTTTTAAGAGTTGTGTCAAGACGCAGATAATTCTCCTGAGTATGCTTATCGCGGTATCGGGTAATCCAATCAATGCTCAGCTGAATCTTATCCCTGCCATCCTTGCCCTGTCCTGGAATCTCTATCAAATTACCTCCAAGGTCTTCTATGGCAATAATAGCATCTTCATTATACACGCCATAATCAGAATTTATATTGTACTTAATGTTGTCATCAGGGAAATCACGGTCCATCTGCTTTTTAACATCAGCCAAAATCAGTTTCATCTGCTTTTTATGGCTCATTTTCTTTGTTTTGTTTGATATGGCGGTCTCTTCAAGCAGAATAGGTTGCTCATACATTGTTAACTTCAAAGTGTCCGTTGGGACCTTTTTAAGTTTCACCTCCATTGTCCTAAACCCCACAAATGATACCACGATGCTCTGACCATCGCTCATTTCATCAATCTGAAACACTCCTTGAAGGTCAGAAATGGTACCGTTTTGCGGTCTCTCCTTAACATACACATTAGTGTAGGGCATTGCCATTCCGGCTTCATCAACAACTTTACCCGTCAGGGTGAATGCTGACATGACTTGCATTTGTGAAAACAAAAGCAAAATTGGTAAAAATAACTTTTTCATATTCTCCACAAGACACCATTTGAGCTGCCTTGCATATTGATATATGCAACATCTGTGCCAAAAAAATTTGCTATATGACATTCTGTCAGTTTTGCGTTTGGAATAGTTTTTGATATTATTTCAATAGGACTTATGTTTAGCAGATGGATTAAAAACGAATCTTTGAAATTTATTGAAAATAAAAGTTTTTATGGTATGTGAATTGAGGCGTCCGCACCCACGCGGTCGTACAGGGGGAGGGACCCATTGGGGTTACAAACCCTAATGGGAGGGGCTGAAACCCTTTACAAAAGGGTTGAAGTCCGAAATTACATACCGTAAAAACTGTTTCAATAAATTTCAAAGTAAAACTATTACAAACTATGGAAGCAAAGAATTATGAAGCATTGAGCAAGTACGCCATAAATTTGAATGAGCGTGCAAAGAGCGGGAAACTTGATCCTGTAATAGGGCGTGATGAGGAAATCAGGCGTGTGCTGCAAATCCTTAGCCGTAGAACAAAAAACAACCCTATATTAATAGGTGAACCAGGCGTAGGAAAGACAGCCATAGCAGAAGGCCTTGCACACCGTATTATAAGAGGTGACGTACCTGAAAATCTGAAAGAGAAACTTCTGTTCTCACTTGATATGGGTGCCTTGATAGCAGGTGCAAAGTATCAGGGAGAGTTTGAAGAGAGACTGAAAGCGGTTATAAATGAGGTGATTAAATCAAACGGACAAATAATATTGTTCATTGATGAAATTCACACACTTGTAGGTGCTGGAGGAAACGGTGGCGGAGCAATGGATGCCGCCAATATACTTAAGCCGGCACTTGCAAGAGGAGAACTCAGAGCCATTGGTGCCACAACACTTAATGAATATCAAAAGTATTTTGAGAAGGATAAGGCATTAGAGCGTAGATTCCAAATAGTTATGGTAAATGAACCCGATGAGGCTGCAACCATCTCTATATTAAGAGGTTTGAAAGAGCGTTATGAGAATCATCACAAGGTGCGTATCAAGGACGATGCCATTATTGCCGCTGTAGAACTGAGCAACCGATACATATCTGACCGTTTCTTGCCCGATAAGGCAATTGACCTTATTGATGAGGCTGCAGCCCGTCTAAGGCTTGAAATGGACTCTGTTCCAGAGGAATTGGATACAATAGAGCGTAACATTAAGCAACTTGAAATTGAGCGTGAAGCCATTAAGCGTGAGAATAATGAGAGCAAACTGAAACAACTCAATGAAGAGATAGAATCCCTCAAGAAACGCGATGCCGAAGGCAAGACCAAATGGCAGACCGAAAAACATTATATAGATGGTATTCAGCAAGATAAGATTGATATAGAGAATCTTAAATTTGAAGCGGAAAGGGCAGAGCGTAATGGCGATTATGGTAAGGTGGCGGAAATCCGTTATGGCAAGATTCAGCAAAAGGAGAAGGATATTGTAGACCTGCAAAAGAAGTTGCAAGACCTTGACGGAGAGCCATTTATACGTGAAGAGGTTAGCGATGAGGACATTGCGGAGATAGTCAGCAAATGGACCGGCATACCTGTAAGCAAAATGAATCAGAGTGAGCAGGAAAAACTACTGCACCTTGAGGAAGAGTTGCACAAGAGGGTAGTGGGTCAGCAAGAAGCAATAAAGAGCGTATCGGACGCCATAAGACGTAGCCGAGCAGGGCTTAATGACCCTAAGAGGCCTATCGGCTCATTCATATTCCTTGGCACCACAGGCGTAGGAAAAACCGAGCTTGCAAAGGCATTGGCTGAGTTCCTGTTTGATGACGAGAATATGATTACCCGTATTGATATGAGCGAGTATCAGGAGAAATTCTCAGCCACAAGGCTTATAGGAGCGCCTCCGGGATATGTAGGCTACGATGAGGGCGGTCAACTTACAGAGGCAATCCGCCGCAAGCCTTATTCAGTGGTGCTTTTTGATGAGATTGAGAAGGCTCACCCCGATGTGTTCAACATTCTGTTACAGGTGCTTGACGATGGTCGTCTGACAGATAACAAGGGTAGAACCGTAAACTTTAAGAACACCATTATAATAATGACATCTAACCTTGGTTCTCAGCTTATTAGAGAGAATATGGAGAAGATGAACGGCGATAATAGGGCGGAAGTGCTTGAAAATACAAGGAATCAGGTGTTTGGACTGCTTAAACAGACTATAAAGCCAGAGTTCCTGAACCGTATAGATGACCTTATAATGTTTACACCGCTTGGTCAGGAAGAGATTACAAAGATAGTGAATTTGCAAATCAACGCTGTAGCCCGTATGCTTAAGTCAAACGGCATAGAATTAAGAGTTACAGACACCGCCACAGATTACATTGCATCAGTAGGTTATGACCCGCAATTTGGTGCAAGACCTGTCAAGCGAGCCTTGCAGAACCTTGTTCTCAATGAACTCTCAGAGCAAATCATTGCCGGCAAAGTAGATAGAACCAACCCCGTCTACGTAGATTACAAAGACGGTGAGATGGTGTTTGGGAACTAAAATTATTTTCTTGGAGGAAGTGGAAAATTATTGCAAAATTTAAAATAAATTTCTAATTTTGTAGCGTAATCTCACGCCGATGGGTGTCTGTTAAGTACACTAATGGTGGGGATTACAGACATATTAAAGGCGTTTATTGACGCTCTGTTCTGACATTCAGAAACTTCGCAACTTTCAGATTCATACTCAGGACTTAGCAACAATGAATGTCTGCGGGATATGAGTTTACGACATAGGTGATTATTTCTATGTATACTTATATCGGCGTGGGCTTCGTGTTGTCTGTTCTAGTATGATAGGCATGCGAAGGCCTCTGAGTGTGGAACGGCAACAGTCGGATTCCACGCTTTTTTTGTGTCCTTCATATCGTCATTTTGAGTGAAACGAAAAATCTCATAATATAAAAACAAAAGTATATGAAAAACCTAACTACTTTTATTCTATCCCTATTGCTTGCATCGGGCTATTGCTGTGCAAAGGAAGAGAATATCATCACCATCAGTGCAAATGGTGTACGAAACACATATGCTCTTAGTGCCTGGAAAAAAGTTACAGTAAACAAGAAGAGCGAGACACCATTGTTCAACGTCGCATTCAATGACGGTACGGCAACGGCAGACAACATAAAGTCTGTTCTCTTCAAGACGGAGAAAGAACCAACTCCCGTTCCTGAGGAAGTTATAATCACCACAACAGAGAGCACTGCCGAGTTCACTTGGCCAACAATAGAGGGTGTTGCGTCATATCAGCTCATAATATACAAGGATGAGGCGTGCACGGAGCGTGTGTGCACACTTACATTCAACTCCAATGGGCAACTTACAAACATAGACTTCAGCACAGAAGGTCCTCAGTCCGGACTTAAGAGTGCACTTGCCTCAATATCATTTACGGTTACAGGACTTGACAGAGATACTGAGTACCAGTATAAGATTGGAGCCTACGACTATATGGGTGAGGAGGTCAGCAATGACACGGGCTCGTTCCGCACAAAGTCAGAGGTTTCAGCAGATGAGACAGACACCCCGGTACCACAAATTTACTCTGTAGGCAAGACAATAGTTGTTGACTGCCCGATGGCAGAGAACATAACATTCCGCAACATTAGCGGTAGTGCTCTTGGTAATTGCGTTACAGCACAGCATTGCGAGTGCACGGTAACAATGCCGGGAGTGTATGTTGTAGAGGCAGGAGATTACAAACAAAAGATATTGGTTAAATAAAAGATAGCAGACTAACTATGAAAAAGACAATAATAACAGCAACAATAATAATAAGTGCAATAATAGCCATTGCACAGACACAGGTTTGGATATATCAGAGTGACGGCACACGGTATGGCTATAACTACGGTTCGTTTGATAGTATCACATACGTTGCACCAGGCACTATTGCCTTGTCGCAATTAAGCAGAACAGTTCCCTGTGAAGGAGAACAGTTTCAGTTAGAAATTGTAACAAATATGCCCTGGACAGCAATTGTTTCAGATAATAACTTAATCCAATTAAGCAAACAGAAAGGCAATGTTGGTAAGGACACCATAACAATAAATATAGGAGCTAACAAGGAATCATCTTACATATATAATGACATTACATTTAAATTGACTGATGGAACAACAAGTGCTATATCTATAATATCAAAAGAGTGGCAGGATAAGTTGTCTGTGAGTCCTGCATTAAAAGCGGTTTTACCATTAGGTGGTACATACAAAATGTACATCACATCAAATACAGACTGGACAGTAAGTGTCAGCGAGCCTTGGGTTACATTTGACAAGACAAAAGGCACGCTCAATGACAGCATAGTTGTGATTGTAAGAAAAAGAGACAAAGGTGCCGCAAGTGCAGAAATAACAATAACAACTTCAAACGGTAAAACCGCAACCAGTACAGTTATACATGATGGAGACAATGTTTCAGTTAGTCCATATTCAAAAACACTACTACCATTAGGTGGCACATACAAGATAGGCGTAACATCCAACACTGATTGGACAGTAAGTGCCAGCGAGCCTTGGGTAACATTTGATAAGACAAAAGGCACACTCAATGATAGCATAGTTGTGATGGTTGGAAAAGGAGATAAAGATGCCGCAAGTGCAGAAATAACAATAACAACTTCAAACGGCAAAACCACAACCAGTACAGTTATACATGAGAGCGACAAAGTTTCAGTTGATCCATATTCAAAAACAATACCACCAACAGGTGATATATATAAGATAGGTGTATCTTCTAATACCGACTGGACTATAAGTGCCAGTGAGCCTTGGGTAACATTTGACAAGACAAAAGGCACACTTAACGATAGCATAGTTGTGACGGTTGGAAAATGGGACAAAGATGCCACAAGTGAAGCTGAGAGCATAAGAACAACTGATGCAAGAAGTATCCATTTAAGAAAGGAAGACTGCATAATAGATGGAACACCATATTTACATTATTGGAATGGGGAAGGGCAATCTACATATTGGCCAGGTGTTCCAATGAATTTATCTGAGAATGGTAAATGGTGGTATTATGATATTACTGATATTGATTATATTGATCCAAATTTTGGTATTATATTTACTAATGAGAATGGTTCTCCTCAGACTGCCAATATTGAAGGTCTTGATGATGATGCGTGTTTTTCAGTAGAATATAATAATGAACGTGGTTATTATGTTGATAATAAAATTGAGTGCGATTTAGTATTAGTATCATTGATAACAGTTTCAACCGCAAATGGTAAAACCGCAACCTGTACTGTGGTTCGAGAGGCGGATAGGATTTCAGTTAGTCCTATGACAAAAGAAATTAGGTATGAAAGTGGCACTATTGATATAGCTGTGACATCAGATACAGACTGGACAGCATCAAGCAACAAGAGTTGGGCTACGCTATCTGTATCTTCTGGTAGCGGGAATGGAACAATTGTGGTAACAGTTTCAGAAAACACAAGCCTTAAAACCGACACGGCTGTAGTTACATTGACTACTGCATCTGGGATAACCACTTCAACAACGATAATAAGATTGGGAGTTGAGAAGTGCAAGGCATCAGATTACCCACAGGTGACTATTGGCACACAGGTATGGATGGCGGAGAACTACCGCTGTAGCAAGTATGACACTGAATCGGAGGCATACAAGGAGGGCAGGTACACCATTCCAACATCAAAGAATTACACATACACCCCATACTACACCGATGCATCAGACAAGAACAAGTGGGATAAAGAGTATAATTATTCTGATAATCTCACAGACGCACAGGTAAAGAAGTTGGGTTACCTCTACAACTGGGCTGCTGCAGTAGGCGTTGCAGACGGAGGAAAGCAGACAACAGACTTCACTGGCAATCGTCAGGGCATCTGCCCCAACGGATGGCATGTGCCGTCAAGAGCGGAGTGGCAGACGTTGTATGACTACATATACAATGATAAGAGTCTAACATCAAATGAAGTTGGCAAATATCTCAAAACGACCTCTGGTTGGTATCAGAATGGCAACGGATTGGACTCCTATGGTTTTGCGGCTTTGCCGGCAGGCGACGCCAGTGGAAGTGAAATGCACTATGTTAAAGTGAACGATGTTGGTTTCAATGTCAGCTATTGGTCGTCAGTTTCCCCTGATAGCGGCAGTGCTTATAATCACACCCTTAGATACTCCGATGACCACTTGACCGAGAGAGTCGGTTGCTTTGACTTTGCCTATAGCGTGCGTTGCCTAAAGGATTATAAATAATGAACTAATGTCAGCATTAACTAAAACAGATAAATTCAAACAAATAGTTATTAACCTTTAAATTTATACAATTATGGCAAATCCTTGGATAGTTAACAATCCTTTTAATTCCGCATTTGTAAACCAATATGTGCTTAATGGTGACGCTGCTTTTGTGAAACAATACAATGCTTCTCATTCTGGAGACCTTCAGTTACAACTTATGCCAGAACCTTTTATTGGGGATTTTTGTAAATCCAAACTGGTAATTCTGATGGGTAATCCTGGATATTCTCCATATGCCCAAGTTTCTAAGAAAGGAGATATAATAAAAGATTCAGAAGATGATTGGCACAAAGAAAAAGCATTTTTGAATGTAATTCAGTCATCTTGGAATCACAATCAACCATTCTATTACTTTGCAATTAATGGTACAACTATGAATAGTCATTTGACAAACCAGAATCTGAACTGGAGTAGAAATCCAGGTTATAGATATTGGAATGCAAAATTAAATCAGTTATTCACGAATGTTCATATTTGTCCAAATGAAGTTTTTGAAATAGAATTATTTCCGTATCACTCTAAAAACTTAAGGTTATTAACACCTTTTTTGAAAATTACTAATAATTGGAATTTGTTTGTTCAAATGTCCTCTACACAGTACTTAATTCAGTTGATTACTGCCGCAATGGCATGTGATAAGATAATAGTAATTGCAAGGTCACAGGAGCTGTATTTTAAATTATGTCCTAATTTGGCATTATACAAACATCTGTATGTTGTGCTAACGACATCTCCTGCAGTGAACTTTACAGAGAGAAATATTATTAATTATCAATTTATAAAAAAAGATATGGATAATTTGCGGGATCAAATCCAAAATATGCCTAGATGTAGTCAGGAATGTTCTAATTATATGTTAAAAGAATTATTTCAATCAAACTAATTATATTATGAAAAAAGTTTTAGTTGCGTTATTCCCAACAATTATTGCAATTATATGTTTCGCTGGTGAGACTGTATGGGTTTATGAGAGTAATGGCGTACGCACTGCACATGACCTGTCAATGATTGACAGTCTTAGTTTTGTTAAACCTAAGTATGTTTTATTATCACCTTCGGAGAAAAATCTGCCAAGTACTGGAGGAAGATTTTCTCTTGACATATATGCAGACGAGCCTTGGACAGCGACAGTCAGTGACCCAACAGCACTCATTTTATCAAAAACGAGCGGTAATGGGAGTGAAACCATAAATGTTTCTGCATTTGCGAATACTGAATATAAACCATATACAGAGACTGTCACAGTTGAACTTAATGATGGAACAAAAGCACATCTTAAAGTTAATGTTTCTGTTGATTATGAATATATATATTCAGATATGCCAGAGCCATATTTGCCACCGTATGATAGTAAAATAATAGAAAAACAAGGTGGTACATTTGAAACTCAAATATCATCCAATACATATTGGACTGCTCAAAGTTCGGAGTCTTGGATACACCTCTCACCATCGTATGGAAGATATAGTGGCACTGTCAATGTAACTGTAGATGCAAATACAGATGCAAAGGACAAATATGGAGTCATTCAATTTGAGGCTATGGGTGGTACTGTCATCTCCAAAGATGTAATCTGTGAGGGAGACAAGATTTCAGTAAATCCAACAATAAAAGAAATTAGGTATGAGGGCGTTACTGTGGATATAACTGTCATCTCAAACACAGAATGGACAGCATCAAGCAACAAGAGTTGGGCGACACTAGCAACTTCTTCTGGTAGCGGGAATGGAACAATTGCGGTAACAGTTTCAGAAAACACAAGCCTTAAAGCCGACACGGCTGTAGTTACATTAACTACTGCATTTGGGGAAAACGCTTCAACAACAATAGTAAGATTAGGAGTTGAGAAGTGTAATGCGTCAGATTATCCACAGGTGACAATAGGCACACAGGTGTGGATGGCGGAGAACTACCGCTGTTCAAAATATGTCACGCAGAGCGCGACATACAAAGAAGCAGTATACACTATCCCAACATCACGGTTCGCTAATGCCTCAGACAAGAGCAACTGGGTTAATGATAGCAAACAATCTGGAGTAAATCTCAAAGATGAGCAGATAGCCGAATTAGGTTACCTCTACAACTGGGCTGCGGCTGTAGGACTTGCTGATGGTCAGGTACAAACAGAACCATTTAGTGGCAATCGTCAGGGCATCTGCCCTAATGGTTGGCATATTCCGTCAAGAGCGGAATGGCAGACACTTAAAGACTATATAGAAAAGACAGACGGCAAGGGAGCAGATACAGCGGGCAAGCATCTGAAGACCACCTTCGGCTGGTACAGCGGAGGTGGTTTCTATAAGCCAGGCTTAGATACGTATGGTTTTGCGGCTCTGCCGGCAGGCGACGCCAGTGGAAGTAAAGTGTACGATGTTGGCAAATGTACCTATTTCTGGACATCTACTCCCGATGAGAGCAGCGGCTACGCTTACCATTACCTCTATTACAATGATAACGGCTTGTCCGACGGCGACTACAATAAGTACTACAGGCTCTCTGTGCGTTGCATTAGGAATTAATGCAGTATGTAAAATTATTATCAAAAAAATGATGTCAACATTATGTGTTTAAATCTAATTACAAAGAACATAATTCATCAAAGAAAGAGGTTTCGGCAAACAATATTATTGAACTGAAACGAGAATGCAGGCAAATATAATTCGTGGAACAGTTAAGATTGATAGGCTTAATACAGCAGAGCATGATGGCCTCAGAGCAGCGGGTTCAAACCTTGTATGGGCATCAATTATCGCGGGTTACGCGAGAAGAAGCGTTACAGCAGGTAAAGATGTTGGAGCATGCCAAGATGCTTTCACAATCAACTCATTAGTGGATTCTCTTCATAATCCCCACATCGGTGTTCAAGTGGTTTAATTAAAGGGGTAGGGGATGATGAAGTTTTTTGGGGGGAAAGTTACAAAAATCCATAAAAACATTTTGGGGAAGCGGAAATTCTTGCAATAGTGAAAATTAATTTCTATTTTTGCAGTAGGAAATTATGAGTCAAAACGAGTGCAAATATAAATTTTCCAACAATTTGTTCTGGGACACATCGTTGGATAACATAGATTTGGAAGAGCATGCTCCGTATGTTATTCAAAGAACATTAGAGTACGGTATGACAGAGGATTGGAAACTTCTTTTGGCATACTATGGGCTTGATAGAATTAAAAAAGAAGCCATCCAACTACGTACTTTAGAACCTAAGGCACTGTCATATATTTCTGCTTTAACTAATACTCCTAAAAACAAATTCAGATGCTACACCTTGAAACAATCAATGCCGACACATTGGAATTATTGAAAAAACTTCAATCATTGGAAGAGTTGAAAAGTGCAAGGTTAGTAGGAGGTACTGCATTGGCTCTGCAATTGGGTCATAGAAAATCCGTTGACCTTGATTTATTTACTTCTGAAGCAAATAATATTGACAATCTGACATCTGAGATTATATCTATTTCAGCTAACACAAAGCTTTTATCATCAAGTAAAAATATGCGTTTTTATTTTGTTGATGGTGTTAAGGTTGACATAGTGACATATCCGTATAAATGGTTGTCAAATCCTGTCTGTACTGACAATGTAACATTGGCTTCTTTAGAGGATATAGCGGCAATGAAAATTTCAGCCATCACCAATAGGGGTACAAAGAAAGATTTTGTTGATTTATTCTTTTTGCTTAAAAAGTTCTCAATGAACCAAATAATGGAATTGTATAAACAAAAATACCCCAATGCAGTACTTTTTTCCACAATTAAAAGCCTTACTTATTTTGATGACGCAGAGCATGACCCTATGCCTACAATGTTATGCGACTGCTCTTGGGAACAAATCAAATCAAAAATCATTAAGCAAGCATTAAAGTACAAGATTTAGTATGACATTCCATTAAACTCTCATCTGTATTTTACCCAATTATAAAAAAATTATTATATTTTTTTTATAATTGGATTTGTTTTTGTATATTTGCAGTGTAAACAACACAGTAAATCTATGATAACCAATCCTTTTATATTATCGGGATATATACCTGACGAGTATTTTTGTGACCGTGAAGCAGAAACAGAAACATTAATAGGGTATATTACAGGGGGTGAAAATGTCTGTTTAATATCTCCAAGACGTATGGGTAAGTCAAAATTAGTGGAGCATTGTTACAATGATGCAAAACTTAAAGATTACTATTGTTTTTATGTAGATATTTATCATACCACAACATTACGGGAGTTTGTATATGCATTTGGCAAAGAGGTATTTGCCACACTTAGGGGTAAGGGTAGGAATATGATAGACAACGTCTTAGCGGCATTAAGAGGGATAAATCCAAAACTAACTGTTGATGCTATTACCGGGCAACCATCACTGAGTTTGTCTCTTGGCGATATAACAAATCCTGAATATTCACTATCTGATATTTTCAAATGCCTTGAAAATGCCGATAAACCCTGTATTGTATGTATTGATGAGTTTCAACAAATTGCAAAATATTCTGAATCAAACATTGAGGCGTTACTGAGAAGTTACATACAGAGAATAAAAAATGTAAACTTCATATATTCAGGAAGCTCCAGACATCTGCTAAGTGAAATGTTTTCATCTTATGCAAAACCTTTTTATAATAGTGCAGAGACATTATTTCTTAAACCAATTGATATAGAAGAATACATAAAATTTGTAACACATTGGTTTTCTGTATATAACAAAAGCATAGATGGTATAATTGTTGATAAAGTTTATAGCATTACTGAAGGAAATACCCAAAATATGCAAAGAATGATGCATCGCTTGTTTGAAAGAACAGCGGAGGGAGAGGTATGTAAAGAATCAGAAGTGTCAGTTGTATTTGAAGATATTGTCAGTTCTGACTCAGATAGATATAAGCAATTAGTTATGTTGCTTTCTCAAAGGCAAAAGGAATTATTATATGCCATAGCGGCTGAAGGCAAGGCTGAAAAAATACTTAGTTCAGGTTTTATAAAGAAATATAGTCTGGTTTCAAGCAGTGCGGTTCAATCTGCTGCCAACAAATTATTAGAAACAGACTTTATAACTTTTGATGATGGTTATTATTCCGTCCCCGATGTTTTCTTCAGAAATTTTTTAGTTAGGATAGGGGCATAAACCTGGCAGCCCAGATATGAATGCTTGCTTTAAAAATCTATTTAACATAATATTAATTATAACACAAGCCGAACGCAAAACAAATCAATCTTGGATTGATTTGAAATGTAGATGGATTGGAATATGAAGAATGTAAATTCTTTAATATTCCAAGACAGATACAGTAAAGACAAACGAAGTTTGGATTTGTTTTGCTGAGGCGAAGTTTATAATCACGGCGAACGAAGTAAGCCGTAATTATAATACAAGCCGTTTATTTGAAGACAAACAAGATTTATAATCACGGCAAAACGAAGTGAAGCCGTAATTATAAACCTTGTTTGGATTTGTAAAAATTAATGCAATGATTTGAATTTGTTAATCACTGACTCATTAAAAGGTAAAACCACCATCGGAGTCTTAGCGTGATATGCAAGTTTCTTTGCAAGTGAAGATTTGAAAAGTCTGCTGATAAGATTTCTTTTTGAATTCCTGACAACCAACAAATCAAATGTAGATGTTGAAAAAAAGTTAATCAAGTCAGTTGACAAAGATTTTTCAAAAGGAATTATTGAAAATGAAACCTTAACCTTTGGATGATTCTTGTGGATGTACGCATCAATGTCATTAATTATTGCCTGACACGATTCCACATTTTCATTCCTCTCCAAAATATGTACAATATTGAGT
This sequence comes from Candidatus Enterocola sp., assembly GCA_045643245.1. Taxonomy (GTDB): domain Bacteria; phylum Bacteroidota; class Bacteroidia; order Bacteroidales; family Paludibacteraceae; genus Enterocola. The sequence continues at coordinate 10,926 of JAZUKL010000003.1, read as the reverse complement.
TCAATAATATGATTAGGAATAAATTGGAGAATCTTATCGTATGATTGGTCTGCATATTCAGTCAACGATTCTGCAACTCCTACAGACTTGAAATCATTAAAATCGCTGACATTATAGTCTCTAGGTATCTCTAATACAGGAATTTTGCCCGAATCTACAACTTCTGCCGTTATACTGCCAATAAGTTCCTGCTGCTTCTCCTCCTTGCTCCTGGTCTCCATAACGGTAATAAGCACATTATTGTTTTCAGCATAAACAATAATCTCTTTTTCAGGCACACCCTTCTTTAGAACAAACTGATAATGAACATCTTGCAACTCTTTTTCCTTAATCATGCGCTCAATACGCTCACTCAAAGGAGCAAAATTGACATCTGATATCTTTTTTCCATCCGTTACATTAAGAATTGTAACATCAGCATCCACTACCCTTGCAAGTGAAAATGTAAATTTCAGAATATTATCTGAAACTTTTTCAAAATCCAACGGCAGTAAAATCTGTTTCATCTTAAAGGAACAATTAACGGTTTGTTTAAATATTATTACAAAGTTAGCACAATTTTTGCAATTAATTAATAATGAAAGGAAAAAACTTTTTATTTTCTCTTAAATTTAGTACATTTGCACAACTTTTCTGAAAAATATTAAAAATCATATAAAAATGGGAAAAATTAAAGGTGCAGTTGAAGTTAACACTAACCGTTGCAAGGGTTGCAGACTATGCGTAATTGCGTGTCCTTCAAAGGTTCTTGCAATGTCAAAGCAAGTTAATGCCAAGGGTTACAATTATGCCTATATGGAGAACCCCGATGCGTGCATTGGGTGTGCAAGTTGTGCTATTGTATGCCCTGACGGTTGTATATCAGTGTATAAAGTAAAAATTGAAGAATAATATTATGAGTGAAGAAGTTAGACTAATGAAAGGCAATGAGGCCCTAGCTGAAGCCGCAATCCGTTGTGGTTGTGACGGTTATTTCGGCTACCCCATTACACCGCAATCAGAGGTTATGGAGACTTTGATGAAACTCAAGCCTTGGGAAACAACAGGTATGGTTGTATTGCAGGCTGAGAGTGAGGTTGCCTCCATTAATATGGTTTATGCCGGTGCAGGCTGTGGAAAAAGAGTTATGACATCAACTTCAAGTCCTGGTTTCAGCCTTATGCAGGAAGGTGTCTCCTATATTGCAGGTGCTGACCTACCTGCCCTTGTTGTAAATGTTATGCGTGGAGGTCCCGGACTTGGCACAATTCAGCCATCTCAGGCAGACTATTTCCAAACAGTAAAAGGCGGTGGTCATGGTGATTACAAACAAATTACCCTTGCACCAAAGAGCGTTCAGGAAATGGCTGATTTTGTTGGACTTGGATTTGACCTTGCTTTCAAATATAATATTCTTACTGTCATTCTTGCTGACGGTCTTATTGGTCAGATGATGGAGAAAGTGGTTCTTCCACCCTACCAAAAACGCCGTACAGAGGAACAGATACGCAAAGAGTGTCCTTGGGCATCGCTTGGGCGTACACCTGACAGAGAGCCTAATGTAATTACATCTCTTGAACTTGAGCCGGAGCCTATGGAGCGTAGAAATATTGCACTTCAGGCAAAATATGCTGAGATTGAGAAGAATGAGGTTAGATTTGAAGAGATTATGACCTCCGATGCTGAATATCTGCTTGTTGCATTTGGTTCAGCAGCCCGTATCTGTCAAAAAGCAGTTGAAGTTGCCCGTGCTAAAGGAATGAAGGTTGGACTGCTCCGCCCTATCACCCTATTCCCATTCCCTTACGGAAAAATAAAGGAACTTGGAAATCAGGTTAAAGGTATTCTTTCTGTTGAATATAATGCAGGACAGATGGTTGAGGATATACGTCTTGCCATTGAGGGTAAGGTGCCTGTTGAGCATTTTGGAAGAACAGGTGGTATTGTTCCTACTCCTGGTGAGGTTTTGGACGCATTGAAGGATAAAATAATTAAGTAAGTTATGACAACAAATGATATAATGAAACCTGAGAATTTGGTTTACAAAAAACCAAAATTACTCAATGACAAAACAATGCACTACTGCCCCGGTTGCAGTCATGGTGTTGTTCACAAACTTATTGCAGAGGTTATAGAAGAACTTGGTCTTGAAGACAAGGCTATAGGAATATCCCCTGTAGGTTGTGCTGTGTTTGCATACAAATATATTGATATAGATTGGCAGGAGGCTGCACACGGACGTGCACCTGCAATGGCAACAGCCATTAAGAGACTGCTTCCTGACAGACTTGTGTTTACTTATCAAGGTGACGGTGACCTTGCAGCCATTGGTACAGCGGAAACAATTCATGCATGCAACCGTGGTGAGAATATAGCAGTTATCTTCATTAATAACGCAATTTATGGTATGACAGGCGGACAGATGGCTCCTACCACACTTGAAGGTATGAAGACCTCAACTTGCCCATACGGACGTGATGTAACCCTTAACGGTTATCACCTGCCTATTTCAAACCTTATTGCCCAACTTGAAGGTACAAGATATGTAACGCGTCAGAGTGTTCACACCGCCGCTGCAGTTCGTAAGGCTAAGGCTGCCATTAAAAAGGCGTTTATGAACTGTATGGAGCCTGAAAAGAAGGGTGCATCGTTTGTTGAGATTGTATCCACCTGTAATTCAGGTTGGAAAATGTCTCCCGCCGATGCCAACGTTTGGATGACTGAGAACATGTTCAAAGCCTACCCGATAGGAGACCTTAAGAATAGTTAATAGTGAATAAAGAATAGTTAAAAGTTATGACTGTTTGGAGTAGCGAGAGCAGAATCTGCGTAGCAGATTAAAGTTTTACGATGGGTGTTGATAGAATTTATTCTAATCAACACACAGAGGAAAACTTAAGAATCAGGTTTACCTGATTATGCCGAGTCACGAACAAACATGCATAAATTTTTAGAATAAAAATTTATGAAAGAAGAGATTATAATCGCTGGATTTGGTGGACAAGGAGTATTGTCAATGGGAAAAATTCTTGCATACGCAGGTCTTATGCAAGGAAAAGAAGTAAGTTGGCTGCCTGCATACGGTCCTGAGCAACGTGGAGGTACGGCAAATGTTACCGTGATAATAAGTGATGACCCTATTTCATCACCTGTGCTTAACACATACAACACTGCCATTATTCTTAATCAGCAGTCACTTGACAAGTTTGAGTCTAAGGTAAAACCTGGTGGCAGACTTATTTATGACCCATACGGAATTACAAAGGCTCCTACCCGTACTGACATTAATATCTATAGCACTGCCGCAATGGATAAGGCTATGGAACTGAATGCTGCCAAGTCATTCAATATGTTCATTTTAGGTGGATTCTTGAAACTATGCCCTATTGTAGATATTGAGCATGTTATGCTTGGTCTTAAGAAATCATTGCCTGAACGTCACTGGAACCTGCTTCCACAAAATGAAGAGGCAATTAAGACTGGAATGGAAATAATAAAGAAAAGTTGAAAGTTGACAATTGACAGTTGACAGTGAAAGATCTTTCGCTACGCTCAAGATGACGGGATTGGGTCATTGTCCACTGTCCACTATCCACTGTCCACTAATTATACCGCTCCCTAAGCAAATGCGTTTGTCGGCTGTGTAGAGTACGCCGTACTGTCCGGGGGCGATGCCTTGAATAGGTTTTTCAGAGTCAATTAAATATCCTTCGCCACATCTTGTAAGTTTACCTTTTGTAAACTCTGGGGTGTGGCGAATTTTGAATGTTATGTCAACACCATCTGAGGGAATTTCATTCCAAGGATTCTCTGTTATAAAATGTATTCCTTCAAGCGGAATTTTAGTGCCGTACTGTTTTTCTGTATCGTAGCCTTGAGATACATAGACTATATTTTCAGCAGCATTCTTGCCTACAACATACCAAGGTCCTCCACTAAGCCCCAACCCTTTCCGCTGCCCAATTGTATGGAACCAAAATCCGTTATGATGACCAAGAATCTTGCCACTCTCCTGCTCTATTATTAGTCCGTCCTTCTCTCCTAAATACTTCTTAATAAAGTCATTATAGTTGATTTTACCTAAAAAGCAGATTCCTTGACTGTCTTTACGTTTGGCATTTGGAAGCACTGCTTTGGCGGCAATTTCCCTAACCTGAGATTTAGGCATAGGTCCAAGTGGAAATAGTATTTTCTGAAGCTGAGAATACGATATTTGTGCAAGAAAGTCTGTCTGGTCTTTTACAGGGTCCACTGCTGTGCCTAACCAATCCTTTCCATTTTCAAAAATATTAGTTGCGTAGTGTCCTGTGGCAATCTTATCAAAATCCTTACCCCACTTCTCTATAAACGCTCCAAATTTTATAAGTTTATTGCACATTACATCAGGATTTGGTGTAAGTCCCTCTTTTACAGTGCGTAATGTATATGCTACAACAGTATTCCAATACTCCTCCTGCAACGATACTACCTCCAACTTAAGTCCGTAATGCTGTGCAATGCAGGTAACCATCTCAATGTCTTCCTCTGCAGAACAACCCATATAGCCGTTCTCATCCTCCATACCTATACGTATGTAGAAAAGCGTAGGTTTATACCCTTGCTCACAGAGTTGGTGTATAACTACGGAACTGTCAACGCCACCGGATGCTAATACTGCAATTTTCAATTTTCAACTAAAATAGTTTCGTTTTGCTGATTCTGACGGAGTAAATGAAGATGAATCCTTGACTTTCTCAAAGAACTCCTTTTCCTCTCTGTTTAGTTTTTCAGGTACATATACGGCAATATTCACAAGAAGGTCACCGGTTCTGTATCGGTTGACATCAGGAAGACCTTTACCACGTAAACGTAGTATCTTACCTGTCTGTGTACCTGGTTCAATCTTTATTTTAACCTTGCCGTCAACTGTAGGAATCTCTACATCGCCACCAAGAACAGCAGTTGTAAACGGAAGCATCAGATTGTATATAAGGTCATTTTCATCCCTTATAAACTCATTATTGGGTTCTTCTATAAAAATGACGATAAGGTCTCCTGCTGTACCGCCTCTACGTCCTACATTGCCTTTTCCTTTAACAGAAACTGCATTACCTGACTGAACACCTGCAGGCACATTTACCTCTACTATCTCCTCTGTCAGAACTACACCCTCTCCCCCACACTTTGGACATTTGTTTACTATAACTTTACCCGTACCACCGCAAACAGGACAAACTGTCTGTGTCTGCATTTGTCCAAACAGTGAGTTTACAACTCTTGTAACACGGCCTGTTCCATGGCAGGTTTCACAAGTCTTCAGGTCAGAATCTGATTTTGCACCTTTGCCGCCACATTCAGGACAAGCCACATATCTCTTTACTTTGAATTTCTTTGTACATCCGTGAGCAACCTCCTGCAAGGTTACCTTAACCTTTATTTGAAGGTCTGAACCTCTGTTTTGTCTTGGGGCTTCGCCTCTTCTTCCGCCACCAAACGAACTGCCAAAATGACCGCCAAAAACATCGCCGAATTGAGAGAAAATGTCCTCCATAGAGAATCCAAAGCCTCCAAATCCGCCACCAAAGCCTCCAAATCCGCTACCTCCGGCGGCTCCATCTACTCCAGCATGACCAAACTGGTCATAGCGTTTACGCTTTTCAGGGTCTGACAGAACGGCATACGCCTCTGCAGCCTCCTTGAACTTTTCCTCTGCAACCTTGTCTCCAGGGTTTTTATCGGGGTGAAATTCAATGGCCTTCTTTCTGTATGCCTTCTTTATTTCATCAGCATTGGCGTTTTTTGCAACACCAAGAACCTCATAATAATCTCGTTTTTCCATATTAATGTTTAATCGGTTAATCGGTTAATTGATTAATCGTTGGTGAATCTTTCGATTCACCATATTATTGCGCTACTACTACTTTCGCGTACCTAATAACTTTATCATTATAGGTGTAACCTTTTTGTACACAGTCAATTACTTTGTTCTTCTGATTCTCATCAGCGGCAGGGAACATTGTAACAGCCTCATGCATGTCAGTATTGAAATCTGCATCCTTTGTTTCAATAACCTTAACATTGCTTTGTTCAAGGAAAGAGAGGAATTTCTTGTAGATTAGCTGAATTCCCTCCTTTATAGGAGAATCCTCCTCAGGCAAATTGTCTATGGCACGCTCAAAATCATCAATGATAGGCAAAATGTTCTTTATTACATTTTCACCGCCATATTTAAGCAAATCTGATTTCTCTTTAAGCGTACGTTTCTTATAATTGTCAAACTCTGCCAAAAGACGCACGTAAGAATCCTTGCATTCTGCCAATTTGGCTTGTGCCTCTTCAAGCGGGTCTTTCTCTTCCTGTTCTGTTTCCTCTTTTGTTTCTTCCTGATTTTCAGCAGGTTGTTGCTTAACAGCCTCCTGCTCGGCATCTTTGCTCTTCTTCTCTTCTGATTTCATTAAATTGCACTTTTGGTTATAGTTTTTGTATTGGCAAAAACCTTGCCAAACATTTTATTTTCTTTTTTTAGCCTGCTCACGTGCCATAGCCTGCTGCTGTTTCTGCATCTGCTCCAAACGAGCCATAAATCCAGACTTCTTTTGTGGCTTCTTCTTGTTCTTTTCAAGTTGAGCAAGAACTTTTTCATCGTTGACAAAAAGACGGAAAAGGAATGTCTGTCCTATGGTTATAAGCAACGATACCAAATAGTAGTAACTCAAGCCTGCCGCATAATCATTGAATATAAAGAGGAACATTACAGGCATCAGATACATCATCCATTTCATTGCCGGCATCTGACTGTTTGTAGGCTGGTCCTTCATATTGATGTATGAATAGACAATGTTGGTTATACACATTAACAAACAGAACAACGATACGTGATTACCATAAATTGAAGATATAATAGGTATGTAGGTATCCCAACTTACTATGCTGTCGTATGCTGAAAGGTCATCAGCCCAAAGAAATGCCTGGTGTCTAAGTTCTATACATGATGGGAAAAATGTGAACATTGCAAACAGAATAGGCATTTGCAAAAGCATTGGCAGACAGCCTCCCATTGGGTTTACGCCAGCCTTACGGTACAACTCCATTGTAGCCTGACTGCGTTCAGTCTCCTTGCCTGCAGGATATTTTGCGGTAAGTTCCTCAATCTGAGGACGCAGAACACGCATCTTTGCTGTTGACATGTATGACTTGAATGTAAACGGCAGCAATATGAGTTTAATGATTAGCGTAAGCAGGAATATTATTAAACCATAACTTACAAAATAGTTTCCTAACCAGTTGAAAATAGGAATTATAAGGTATTTGTTACACCATCCGAAAATTGCCCAGCCAAGCGGAAGCATCTCATCAAGTTCAAGTTGCTCTCCCTCTACGGCATCGTGGTCAAAAGAACGGAGAATCTTATATTGGTTAGGTCCAAAGAAATACTGTAAGGTGGTGGTCTTGGCTCCTGACGGGTCAAATGTCATCAGTAACTTTGAGTCCAATGATTTCAAATATTTTTGTGAATTTGTCCACACATCAGGCTCAACCTCTGATGTCAAATCCACACTTGTAAAGTTACTCTCCCCTCTTGCAATAAGCACAGTAGAGAAGAATTGGTCCTTAAATCCAATCCACTTGACTTTGTTTGTAAGTTTTTTTGCATCGTCCTTTTCTGTTTCAAGATTCTCAACATCGTCTTCCAAAAACTTGTAATAAAGACCTGAATAACGGTTTTCAAACTTTCTGCCACGCTCCTGTTGACGTAAACGGACATCAAACTCCATATCAAGTCCGTTCTCTCTTTGGCTCAGATATTTCTCCAATCCTACAGCCTTAATGTCATAATCAACAAGATATGAATTAGGGTGCATTCTATAGGTGTAGGTAATGGCACCGCTTTCAAAAGGAAGAGACATTTCAAGTATGCTATCCCCCTTTTGTGTGGCTGTAAAATATAAATCTTTAGTTTCAACAACCTTATTTGTGGCAGTTACAAGGGTTATGCTCTGATAAGAGTCTGATTTGTCAAACAGAATCAACGGTTGGTCATCAGCATTTGTATAATCCTTAACCTCTACACTTGTAACAGCACCGCCTTTTGCAGAAACTGTAACTTTAAGAAGTTCATTTTCAATGGTATAATCCTTGTCTTCTCCACTGACAAACTGACCAAACTCACCGTATGCTCCAACCATACCTGCCTCTCTGGCACTATCCTTTTGTAAGGCAAGACGCTCAGCCTCTTCATACTCAATTTCACGTTGTGCCTCTTGCTCTGCATGCACTGCCCTAATTGAATCCTGTGCCGCACGCTGTTTCTCCAATTCCTCCTCAGATGGACGTGTAAAGTAGGAGAATCCTACCATTATTGCCAAAATAAGCAGAAAACCAATTACTGTATTCTTATCCATAAAAAACTATTTTTTCCCTTTAAAAAAGAATGTATCTACTGATTGTTTAATTTCATCGTATGTCCTATAGCCCAAGAAACCATCATAATTTCCGTCTGTCTTTATGAAATATACGGTAGGAACGGAACTTACACCAAAAACACGTGCAAGTTCAGGTTCTTGGTCAATATCAATCTTATACACAAGAATCTTGCCTTTGTAGTCCTTCTGAAGTTTCTCAAGTTCAGGTGAAAGCATCTTACAAGGACGGCACCAAGTGGCATAGAAATCAAGAATTACGGGCAATTTTGACTTCAATACAATCCTTTGATTGTTGCTTTTGTAATCCCAAACTTTTTCCTTAAACTGCTGGGTTGTAATCTGTTCCTGACCCATTACCACGATGGCTGAGCTGGCCAAAAGAAGCAGGATTGTAATTAGTGTGTGTTTCATAATCTCATTTTGTTTAAGTCATTCAGCACTCTTGACAGCTCCACCGCCTGCTTAATTGCCGTGCGGTCTTGAGGGTCAAGCATATAAATATATGTTGATGCTTTTTTCCCTTTTTTAGTTTCTATAGAATCTGCTATAAGTGTAACACTCAGTGGTTTATCAAAATTTGAATATATAAATACAGGCACATCACCCATATTGTCACCTGTAAATGTAAGGTACTCCCAACGTGTGCCAAAATCATCAAATCTGTTATTGTACGGACTATCCAAACCAATAGTTTCAGTCTCTACATAAAAATTCTCCTTATTTGACACTTTAACCTTTTGATGGTTTAGTTTGGAGCCCATATATACGCTTATAAGCTGTAATTCACCATCTTCCTTAACTTCTGCAATAAGTGATTTACGAGGTGCGGCAGCGTTCTGGTTTTTGTGGACATATTTCTTATAGTCATAATATGCCGTATCGGACGATACAGTAAAATTCTTCAATAAAGAATCAGCTGTAGCCTGTCTGAATGGTCTTATACTGTCAAAATATGCTTGTGTACGGGCATACTCAATACTATCAACCTCTGACATTAGGGACTTTGCCTTTTTTCTGATTTCAACATCCATTCTGTAAGCCTTATGAATACTGTCAATCAACACTTTAGACAAGCTATAATTACCTGCCTTACAAGCACTGTCAGCCTCTGCATAAAGTTTTTCAGCACCACTCTCCTCTTGCTTTCCGCCATTACACGATGCCAACACTACAGCCAAGCACAATATCAAGAAATTTCTCACTTTCATAATAAGGTGCGAAGTTAATAATTTTTTATTTAATATAGGTGATTTTTCTACTTTTTCAACCCTTTTTCTTCCGCTACACTGAACATAAGGGCTTTAGCGGCTTCATAATCATTAGGAATGGTACCGTCAAGTATTGCATCCTTTATTGCTGATTTGATTTCTCCTACCACACTGCAAGGTGGCAAATTAAAGGTTTTCATTATTTCATCACCGGTAATTGGAGGTTGGAAGTTACGAATGTGGTCCTTCTCCTCAATATCCTTCATCTTTTGCTTTACAAGTTCAAGATTCTCAATATAGCGTTTTACTTTAGCCTCATTACGTGAGGTTATATCGGCGTGGCATAGTGTCATAAGGTCATCAACATCGTCTCCTGCCTCAAACAGCAGACGGCGTACGGCACTATCTGTAACCTCATCTTCTACCAAGGCTATAGGTCTCATGTGCAGTTCCACCATCTTCTGAATGTATTTCATACGCTCATTAAGCGGGAATTTGATGCGTTTGAATATACCTGGAATCATTTTCATACCCACAAAGTTGTGGTTATGGAATGTCCACCCTATGCGGTTGTCAAAACGTTTTGTTGATATTTTGCCTACATCGTGGAATAAGGCTGCATACCTAAGGTCAAGTGAACCACCTGCAAATGCAACATTATCAACCACTTGTAACGTATGGTAAAAAATATCCTTGTGACCTCTGCCCGCTATGGTCTCAACTCCTTTCATATTGCTGATTTCAGGCAGAAAACGCCTTAAAAGCCCCGTCTCCTCAAGCATAATAAGTCCTGTTGACGGGCGTGAACTCATCATTATCTTGTCCAATTCCTGCACAATACGCTCCTGAGATATAATGTCAAGCCTCTCTGCATTGCGTGAAATGGCATCGTAGGTATCTTGCTCAATATAGAACTCCAACTGAGTTGCGAAGCGTATGCATCGCATCATACGGAGAGGGTCGTCGCTAAAGGTTATATCGGGATTTAACGGTGTACGGATTATTTTCTGCTCCAAATCTTTTTGTCCGTTAAAAGGGTCTAAAATTTTACCGTAATTCTTGCTGTTAAGGCATATCGCCATAGCGTTTATTGTAAAGTCACGACGGTTCTGGTCATCTTCAAGCGTTCCGTCCTCAACTATGGGCTTGCGGCTCTCTCTATGGTAAGATTCCTTTCTTGCCCCAACAAACTCCAACTCTATATCCTTATACTTTATCTGGGCTGTTCCAAAGTTCTTAAACACGCTCAGATATGCCTTTTTACCTAACGCCTCCTGCACTTTCTCCGCTATCTCTATTCCGCTGCCAATAACCACTATGTCTATATCGTTGCAATG
>JAZUKL010000002.1:0-2264 GCA_045643245.1 Candidatus Enterocola sp. | reverse complement strand
TAGGTAGCCGCCAATTTTCAGAGACCGCAATGCTAACGCATTACGGTCTCTTTTTTTGAAAATTGGCGGCTGGTGCCGCCACCTTGCCACCTATGCCGAGTGTAGCCGATAATGCACGAAGCGAGAGATCTTTAAGACGAATAATCACCAAATCACCGCATAACCGAATCACCTATTAAACAACTATATTATGAAAACACTTAAACTAATTTCAATAGCACTGGCGGGAACGTTGTTGGTGCTTAGTGCTTGTAAGAATGACAATGGCAAGGAGCCAGACCCTGAATCTGTGTTCAAAGTAACCCCTGCTGAGTTGAGTTTTACAAAAGATGGGGGAACACAGGATTTGACTCTAAACGCATCCAACCCTTGGAAAGCGGAGGTGGATGCGGAGTGGTGCACCCTTTCAGCGTATAAGGGAGATAAGGATGCATTCATAGATGTGACCGCAGAGGCGTCAACATCAGAAAAAGAGACCACAGCCGTCATTAAGTTCACTGACACAAGAGGAAATACCGCAAGTGTTACAGTAAAGAGGGAAGGCACAGGAGATAAACCCGGACCGACACCAACAGACAAGGTAACGGATGCGTGTGGCAACACCTATCCAGTAGTTAAGATAGGGGAGCAGTATTGGATGGCTGAGAACCTTAAGTGTAACAAGTATGCGACAAAGTCAGAGGCGTACAACGCTTCTTGGCTCACAGACAACACCATTTCTACATCAGAGAGTTCCACATACACTCCATACTACACTGATGCGTCAGACAAGAGCAAGTGGGAATACGATGATTACGCTGGCAACCTCACTGACGCACAGGTAAAGAAGTTGGGTTACCTCTACAACTGGGCTGCCGCAGTAGGCGTTGCTGACGGTCAGAAGCAGACAACCGCATTCAGCGGCAACCGTCAAGGCATCTGCCCCAACGGGTGGCACGTACCGTCAAGAGCGGAGTGGCAAACACTTCAAGACTATATAGAAAAGACAGACGGTAAAGGAACAGGTACAGCGGGCAAACATCTGAAGACCACCTCTGGCTGGTACAACGGAGACAGTTACTACAAACCAGGATTAGATACGTATGGTTTTGCGGCTCTGCCGGTAGGCTACGCATATGGAAGTAGTGTGAGCTATGTTGGTTACTATACCTTTTTCTGGACGGCTACTCCTCTTGAGAGCCTCAGCTACAACGCTTACTACAGGACCCTCAGTTACAGCAATGACTACTTGTACGACTACTACCATATTAAGGACTACGGACTATCTGTGCGTTGTTTGAGGAACTACTAAGTCAGTGGACAGTTGATAGTGGACAGTTGACAGTGAGGAGTAGCGAGAGCAGAACAAGTTCACTTGCTCTGCCGAGTCACGACATTAATCACGACGAAGTCGTAATTAATTTTGAATCATCAGACTTCGGTCGGAATGCCAAAGTCTGATGATATAAGGCGGGCTGCCCAAAGGGAGGTGGTACCTCCCACAATGGCAGTCTGCCCGCATTTATACACTATGTAAAAAAATACCATAAGTTTTATGTAAATATGAAAATTAATTTATATATTTGCATAAAATATTAGAGTAGATGGTTAATAGAACTCTTGCGGAACATATACGCAAAATGTCAACATTGTTCCCTGTTGTTTCTGTAACGGGGGCAAGGCAATGTGGGAAATCCACGTTGCTTAAAATGGTTTTCCCTGATTACAGATATGTATCGTTGGAAGATACAGATATAAGACGGATGGCAATAGATGACCCTCGTGTTTTTTTATCTAATTTTGGTTGTAGGCTAATTGTTGATGAGGCACAGTACGCTCCTGAATTATTCTCTTACATACAGACTAAAGTTGATGAAATAAATGATGTAGGAATGTACATACTTTCAGGTTCTCAGAATTTTTTAATGATAGAACGCATATCACAGAGTTTGGCAGGTAGGGTTGCGGTAGTGCAGTTGTCTCCTTTTTCGGTGTGTGAGCTTGAGGAATCGGGGCTGATGAATAAAAGCACAAATAGTTGGCTTTTTAATGGCGGTTATCCAAGAATATATGATAAAGGGATACCAGCCACCGTATATTATTCAAATTATGTCAGCACTTATCTTGACCGTGACGTGCGTACATTGCGTAATGTGGGTGATATAATGCAATTCAATAAATTTTTAAGGTTGTGTGCCGGAAGAATTGGTCAGGTGCTTAACATAGCGGCTCTCGCTAATGACTGTGATATAAGTGTGCCAACAGTAAAGGCTTGGCTCTCAATA
>JAZUKL010000001.1:0-6041 GCA_045643245.1 Candidatus Enterocola sp. | reverse complement strand
ACTGACATTTTGTTTAGAGGTATTCCGTTGAAAAGAACCTTCATATCCTCTACAGAGCAGATGGATACGCCAGCCTTACCCACGTCACCTACAACACGCTCATGGTCAGCATCGTAGCCACGGTGTGTAGCAAGGTCAAATGCAACGGAAAGTCCTTTTTGACCCGATGCCAAGTTACGGCGGTAGAATGCGTTAGACTCCTCAGCAGTTGAGAAACCTGCATACTGACGTATAGTCCAAGGACGCATTGGATACATTCCGCTGTAAGGTCCACGTAAGAATGGAGCCAAACCTGCGGCATAATTAAGGAAATCAATATCTTTGATATCCTCTTTTGTATAAATTGACTTTACAGGAATCTGCTCTGGTGTAAGCCAATCATTCTGGTTAGCACCCTCTGCTTTAGAAGGGGCAACTTTCTTAATATCTATATCATTAAAATTAGGTCTCATAATAATTGCCCTCCTTAAATTCCAAGTTTTTGATTAAACGATGTAAGAGTTTCAAGAACATTGCAACGTACATGGATGAAGTTCTCTATACCCTCTTTCTGCAAATCCTCCATACAAGCAGGAGCACCTGCAACTACAAAAATCTCTTTACCTCCTATAGCCTTAAATGCAGGAACGGCAAGTGTTGCATACTCATCATCGCTTGAGCAAAGAACTATAATGTCTGCCTTAGCCTTGCGAGCAGCCTCTACACCAGCCTCTACAGTGTCAAATCCAAGGTTATCAATAACCTCATAACCTGCACATGCAAAGAAGTTGCAAGAGAATTGTGAACGTGCAAGACGCATTGCAAGGTTACCAATGGTAAGCATAAATACCTTTGGACGCTTGCCTGACTTCTCCACTGCAAGACGCAAAGCCTCAAACTGCTCTGCGGCACGATTCTTAGGCAATGTCTCAAGTTCAGCCTCAGCACAGCAGCATTTGCATTTGCAATCACCCTTCTTCTCTATCTTTGCAGCGGCGGTCTCATTAAAGTTAGGGAATTGGTTTGTACCAAGCAGTGTCTCCTTACGTGAAGCAACCGCTTTCATTCTGCCTGCGGCAATCTCCTTAACGGCATTTACAATAGAGCCATTCTCTACAGCGGCAAAGAATCCGCCACCGTTCTGAATCTCAAGGAATATCTTCCAAGCCTGCTCTGCAACCATAGCGGTAAGGTTCTCAAGATAATATGAACCTGCTGCCGGGTCAACAACCTTATCAAAGTGAGACTCCTCTTTAAGCAGTAACTGCTGGTTACGTGCTATACGCTCTGAGAAATCATCGGCAGACTTGTATGTAATGTCAAACGGACGAACTGTCATTGAGCATACGCCACCAAGAGCGGCACTCATAGCCTCTGTCTGAGAACGTAGAAGATTTACGTGAGCATCAAATACTGTCTTGTTAAATGTAGATGTTACAGCGTGTATGCACATCTTAGCTGCACAGTTGCAAGATGGCTTGTAAGCCTCTACTATCTTAGCCCAAAGCAGACGTGCGGCACGGAATTTTGCAATCTCCATAAAGTAGTTACCACCTATGCCAAAATTAAACTTAATGGCACAGCCAGCCTCTTTAGCATCGATGCCTGCATCTGTAAGCATCTCCATATATTGGTTACCCCAAGCAAGAGCGTAACCAAGTTCCTGTGTGGCATAAACACCTGCATTGCAGAATACTTTTGGATTAACGCCTACTGTACGGAACTTAGGAAGTTTCTCTCCTGCCTTAACTGCGGCAGATATAAATTCAGAAACCTCAGCGGCAGAGTATTTTCTGCCCTTGCGAAGCATTCTCTTTATAGGGTCAACATTTATAGAACCTTGAACCTTAGCGGCATCAAAACCGTTATTCTTAAAGAACTCACAAAGCAAATCTACAAGTTCTGCTGTCTTGTGCATGCAAACCTTAAAGTTAAGCTCCACATTCTCTGCATCAATGCCTTTCAGCAATGTAGCAATGTATGAGGCACTCAACTCCTCTGCACTAAGTTTGAAACCTAAAGAGTCAACGCCTTTTGTAAGTATGTCCAATGCCTTTTTGTTAGCATCGGCGGCACCCAACTCCTTAACGTTAATGTTCTGACGTACACGCCAAACATTACTCTCTTTAACACCACGCACAAACGGGAACTGACCCGGTGCACTCTCTGTAGTCTGTAAGCCCTCCAAGTTCTCCTGACGGTAGAAAGGCATTACATTAAACCCTTCAGGGGTACGCCAAACCAACTTCTTGTTGAAATCGGCACCCTTCAGGTCCTCAGTGATTTTAGCCATCCACTGCTCTGTTGTAATGGCAGGGAAATCCGCTAAAAAGTTCAATTTGTTAGCCATAATTTTTTATAATTGAAAATTGATAATTGAAAATTGAAAATGATTAGAGTGCAAATTTACGCAATTATTTTAAGTATTCAAATAAATTTATAATCTTTTCTAGTCATCACTGTCCACTGTCAACTGTCAATTGTCCACTTTTTTTGGCAAGTATTCTGCTTGCACATTCTGCATCGCTCCCCAAATGCTGTATCGGGCATCCTTGTTAAGTTTTTCCAACTCTGAAAGTACGGTTTTCATATCGGCACGGTTGGAATCATTCTCATACGGGCAGTTTTTAATCTGTTTTCTGAAGCCTTTAATTAATGCAAACTGCTGTAGTTCACTCTCTTTAATCAGGCATAGCGGACGTATTATGGAGAAATCCATCTTCTTCATTTTCAGCAACGGAGGCATAGTGGCAAAAGCCCCTTGAAACGTGAGGTTCATAAGCAGAGTCTCTATAATGTCATCTTGATGGTGTCCTAACGCTATTTTAGTGCAACCCAACTCCGATGCGGTCTCAAACAGTTTCTTTCGTCTGTTCCATGAGCAGAGAAAGCAAGGAGATTTGCGAGTGTCTGTAGATTGGTCAAATTCCGTTTCAACTATATGCAGGGGGATGTCAAAACCGTTACAATAGTTTTTCAGATACTCAATGTCTGACTGATACGGTATATTCCCTACTATAATATGTGCCGCCTCAACACTAAACTTAGGCTTAAGAATTTTCATTCTTTCAGCAAAGAAATCCACTAAAGCAAGGCTGTCTTTTCCACCCGATAACCCGATAAGAACCTTATCGCCGTCATCTATCAAGGCATAATCTTTCAACGCCTTAGAGAATTTGCCACGCAAGTGATATATAAAGGATTGTTCAGTTTCCATGTAGTTTTTGTTTGGAATGGCAAAAATTACAGATACCCTAACTCAAGTTTGGCTTCATCTGTCATCATGCTTTGGTCCCAAGCGGGTTCAAAGACTATGTTTACTGTAACACTATTGACTCCTTCTACGCTTTGGACTTTCTGCTTTACGTCCTCTGCTATGAAGTCTCCCATAGGACACCCTACCGCCGTAAGGGTCATATCTATAGTAACATCTTTGGAGTCTGACACATCTATCTTATATATAAGACCTAAGTCATATACATTTACGGGTATTTCAGGGTCAAACACTGTTTTCAGCATTTTTACTATACCCTCTTCTATTTCTAAAAACTCAGACATATATGTCACTATTTAAAGATTTACCTACGGTCTGTAAACAGTCTCGCTTCGCTTAAAATGACGGGGCTTGTCCCTTATTTAATTCTCATTACCGTAACTACAGGCAGATGGTCAGACGGATAGGTTTCAATTCCAAGATTATCATTGTCTGCCAAATATGATTGCGGTGTTGCAAATGCAGCATCAAAGAGAACATAATCTATACGCTTTGGAAGAATATCAGTTGTGCTGTAAAGTCCTGTATATGTGTTGCCCTTACAACCGCAATCCTCAGCAAGTGCTGGTTTTGCAAGTTGGGCATCATTACAGGTATAGCCACCCTGTGCGGCATCACCCATTACGGCGTATGTGTCGTTCCATACGGCAGAAAGTTTCTGATATGCTGGTTCATCAGGGCGGCAGTTAAAATCACCTACAAAGAACATAGGGTAACCTTCTGCAATTTTTGCAACCTCAACCAATGCTATATCAGCCTCCTTAGAGCGCGTATTAATGCCTGTTTGTGTTGTTGGATGGTCAAAGTGGGTGGCAAACAGGAAAAGCACGATACCTGAATCTATGGCTTTTAATTTAACCCATGTAACCATTCTGTTGAATGACGCACCACTAACCTTTGACGGCTTGTCAGGTGTATTTGAAAGGAAGAATCTTCCCTGTTCAAGTTTTTCAAATTTCAACTTGTTGTATATAAGACCTGTCTCCTCTCCTGAAGCACCGGCACCATCTGCCTTGCCGTTATCACGACCGTATCCAATATATTCATAATCAGTCAATACTGTTCTAAAATCTTTTGATTGCGTGGTGGTTATCTCTTCAATACCGCAAATGTCCATTGAATGCTTTTTAATCATTTCAAACACCTTATTCTTACGCTGGCTCCAAGCCTTTGTTCCCTTATCGTCAGTATTGTAATACCTTATATTATAGTTACAAACCTTATATTCATAAACTTCAGTTACCGGTTGTGGCTCCGGTTGCGGTTGAGGTTCAGGCTGAGGTTCAGGTTGCGTTTTAGGTGTTTCACACGATACAAACAACACTAACATCATCAACGGCAAAAGCAGATATTTTTTCATAACAAACATTATTAGGTTTATCAGACTACAAAATTAGTAAAATTTATGTAAATTTGCAAAACAAAGCATTTGCATTTCTATGGGTAATCTTGCAGTATATAAGGCATCGGCGGGAAGCGGAAAGACACAAACCATTTCTGAGCAATACATAAAAATGCTCATAAACGCCAAATATGCTGACAATGAGCAGTTCCGCCATATACTTGCCGTAACATTCACAAACAAAGCCACTGATGAAATGAAGTCCAGAATAGTTGATGTTCTGTACAAGGCTTCAAGGCAAGACACCCCAACCAAAATTGCAGACACTGTTCTAACCCCTGAAAAGGCAAAAAGTCTGCTCAGTGCCATACTGCATAACTACTCCTTTTTCAGAATAACCACCATTGACAAGTTTTTTCAGCAGATTATCAGGGCGTTTGTACATGAACTTGGGATAAATAGCAACTATGCGGTGGAACTTGATGAAAAACAGGTTATTAATAACACCATTGCAGACATTATGCTGAAACTTGGAGACAAGGGGTATGAGCCGTTTATGAGTTGGTTCTATGACAGAATGATAGGAGACACCACAGAATTTGGCGACAACATCAGTTTTAATAGGCTAAAAGCGGAATTAGAGGAATTCAGCATACAGATTCTTCAGGAGAAATACTCTTCAATTAAAGACCAAATTCCTTCCGATGCTGAAATAAAAACGTTAAGCAAGGATTTACGCACCAAAAGTTCAGCCATAATAAACGCCATAAGAAAGCAGGCAAAAGAGATACTTGAACGCATAAATGCGGAATGTTTGGATATGGACGTATGCAAGAACGGCTCTTTCAATATTATTTTTGAACTTGCGGCAAACAGCAACTCATATCCTGAAATAAACAAAACCTTTGCCGTTTGGGAAACAGAAGTTCCAATGCCAAAAAAGGCAGACCCTGCATTGGCATCGTCAAGGCAGGCAATGCTGGCAGCATACAACACTTGGCTGGGCAGTGCAATAAAAAATCTGATTTCAAGCATAAACGCCAGCAGAGAGGAATACTACAACTGCATCGTCATTGCCAAAAACCTTAATTATGTATTGTTATTCAGGAGCATAGAGAAAGAGATAGATGCCTTTACAAAAAAGGAGAACACTCAACTGCTGAGCAAATCGGGCGATTTCATAAACCGCATAATTGACGGCAGCGACACACCTTTTATATATGAGAAGGTTGGCAGTTTTATAGAGCATTACTTTATTGATGAGTTTCAGGACACGTCAAGGGTTCAATGGCATAATTTTGTGCCGCTTATTGACAACTCTCTTTCAAGCGGCAATGAAAATCTTATTGTAGGTGATATAAAACAGAGTATTTACCGTTTCAGGGATTCTGATTGGTCTATTCTTGAGGAAGATGTGCAAAATAAGTTCCCCGATGCCTACAACGG